>JALYGY010000230.1 GCA_030776865.1 Actinomycetota bacterium
GGACACCTCTGGGGCGGCAGGTTTGAATCCTCGCCCGCCGAGGCTTTCGAGCGCCTGAACGCCTCCATCTCCTTCGACATCCGACTCGCGCCCTATGACGTCCGGGGCTCTATCGCCCACGCCAGGATGTTGGGGGGATGTGGGATCGTCACCGCGGAGGAGTCCGAGGAGCTTGTGCGGGGTCTCGAGACGGTGCTGGCAGAGGTCGAGGCAGGAGTGTTTTCGTGGACCCTGAAGGACGAGGACGTTCACACCGCCATCGAGCGGCGGCTCCACGCGGTGGTCGGGGACGTCGCCCTCAAGCTGCACACGGGCCGCAGCCGCAACGACCAGGTGGCACTCGACCTCCACCTCTTCGCCCGGGACGCGGCGGAGCAGATAAAGGGCGGCGTGCTCGCGGTGATGTGGGCACTCGTGGAGGTGGCGGAGGAGCACAGGGACCTCTTGCTCCCCGGATACACGCATCTGCAGCGAGCGCAGCCGCTCCTGCTCTCTCACCACCTGCTCGCCCACTTTGAAGCCCTCAAGCGAGACCTCCGGCGCCTGGAAGCGGCGAGAGAGGCGGCCGGCGTCTCACCCTTGGGGGCCGCAGCCTTGGGAGGGACGCCACACTCCATCGATCCCGCTATCACGGCGGCTGAGCTCGGTATGAAGTCCTTCTCGAACTCGCTCGATGCGGTCTCCGAGAGGGACTTCGTTCTCGACTTGCTCTACGCCTGTGCCGTGCTCGGGGTGCACCTCTCCCGGCTTGGGGAGGAGTGGGTGCTGTGGACGAGCCCCGAGTTCGGCTTCGTTACCCTCGACGACGCGTACTCGTCGGGCTCTTCCATAATGCCGCAGAAAAAGAACCCCGACGCCTACGAGCTGATGCGCGGCAAGGCGGGCCGGCTCATCGGCGACCTGAACGCCCAGCTCGTGACGCTCAAGGGGTTACCGCTCGGTTATTCCAAAGATCTGCAAGAAGACAAGGAGCCCCTCTTCGACGCGGTGGACACCGTTCTCCTGGTGCTCGCCGTCCTGCCAGAGATGCTCCGCACGGCGCGCTTCCATAGAGAGCGCATGGCCGCAGCAGCCGGCGGCTTCGCCCTCGCCACGGAGCTCGCGGACTTCCTGACGGCGCGAGGCGTGCCGTTTCGCGAGGCACACCGGGCCGTCGGGAGGCTCGTCCGCAGGTGCGAAGAGCGCGGAATCGCGCTGGAGGAGGTCGCCCCAGAAGAGCTCGCGGCGACGCACCCGGCGCTCGCGGACCTTCCCAGAGAGCTTCTCACCCCGGCGGGGAGCGTCGCCAACAAGAGATCCCGCGGTTCCACCGCACCCGCCTCCGTCGCTCTGCAGCTGGAGGAAGCCCGCAGGTTTCTGCACTGCTCCATTCGCTCGCAGAGGGCATAATGCCCCATGAGACCCTACGGGAGGCACAGATGAAGATAGTTCAGATGTCGGATATTCACGTGGGATCGGGGCTTTTCAAGCCGGACCTTCTGGAGGCGGCTATCGAGGAGACCAACGCGCTGGAGCCGGATCTCGTCGCCATCGCAGGGGATCTCACGATGGAGGGCTACCGGTGGGAATTCGAGGAGGCGAAGGGGTACCTGGATCGCCTGGAGTGCCCGAACGTGGTCGTGGTCCCCGGCAACCACGACGCTAAGAACGTTGGCTATAGGCACTTCGAGGAGTTCTTCGGCCTGCGCGAGGGGACCGCCATGGTGCCCCTGCGCGACGGCGAGGCCAAGGTCGTGGCGCTCGACTCGACCAAGCCCGACCTCGACGAGGGGGAGATCGGACGCGAACACTACGCTTGGATCGACTCCGAGTTCAGGGGGTGGGACCGGGGCCCGAAGATAGTCATCGTCCACCACCACATCCTCGCTGTTCCCGGCACCGGACGCGACGTGAACAACCTGCGCGACGCCGGCGACGTCATGGCCATCTTCAGGGAGCTCAAGGTCGACATGGTACTCTCGGGGCACCGCCACGTCCCGTACGTCTGGAGCATCTCTGGGGTGAGGATCGTGCACTCCGGGACGGCATCGAGCATG
>JALYGY010000231.1 GCA_030776865.1 Actinomycetota bacterium
GTGGGGGGCTTTGATCGCGGGGCTGGTAGTCTTCCTGATCGCCCTTCTAGGCGTCGGTGAGGCGGCCCTCGTGGTGGTCTTCGCGATCGTCGGCTACTTTATCGGGAAGTACTTGGACGGGGAGAAAGACGCCGAGGACCTCCGCGCCAGAGCCCAGGGCCGACGGTAACCCGAGTGACCTGAGCCTGCAGGAGTTTCTGGAGCGCGAGGGCGTTATGCCACACTCTTAGACCGTGGTAGTGGGGAGCGGTATCCTGCGAGGGGTATGGTCGACGAGGCTCCAAAGCTGCTACAAACCTGGAGCGAGGCGCCCGGGTCCGCAGCTACCCTTACGGACATAGACGGCACGCTCGCGCCGGTGGAGACCAAGGAGTCCCTCCGGCGGCTGAGTGAAAGAGTAGAGCCACCCACACCTCGGGCCAACGATCTTTGGTCGCCGGGAGGTTAGGAGAATGTGGAAAGGCACCGTTGTCTGGGTCCACATCGCCCGTACGGCGGGTGAGCTCATGGTCGAGGTAGATCCGGCTCGGGCTGTCGCCGGCAGAGGCCTGGAAGGCGACCGTTACTACGAGAAGGAGGGTTTCTACTCGGATCACCCCGGACCGATACGCGAGGTGTCGTTGATCGAAGAAGAGACCATACAGGCTTTGCGACGCGACCACAACCTCGTGCTCGCCCCCGGTGCCACCCGGCGGAACATCTTGACTCGTGGGGTACCCCTGAACCACCTCGTTGGGCGCGAGTTCCGCGTCGGCGAGGCCACGCTGCGGGGCGTTGAGCTATGTGAGCCATGCAAACACCTCGTGGACGTAACGGGTATAGAGAGTCTCCTACCGACCCTGGTCCACAGGGGTGGCCTGCACGCGCAGATTCTCAGCGGAGGCCTGATACGAGCGGGCGACGCGATCGAGCCCACTGACCGAGCGTAGGACTACGGCCCGGACATATTCTGCGCGCAGCTACGACCGGGCCCGCTCGCGATACGCAGCGATATCCCTCATCTGCGCCTCGACCCAGTCTTCTATGGTGTTGTCGAGGACGGTCTCACGCAGGGCCCTCGCGCGGCGGTGGCGCTCTCCGTCGGGCATGGTGAGGGCTTCGTAGATAGCGTCGGCCTGCTCGTCGAGGTCGAAGGGGTTGACGGTGAGGGCGTTCTCCTCAAGCTCCTCGTGCGCTCCGGCGTTCTCCGAGAGCACGAGCACGCCGTCCCGCTCGTTCACGACGGCGGCCTCCTTGGCGACGAGGTTCATCCCGTCGCGCACCGCGTTGACGAGAAGGGCGTCGTAGTTCTTGTAGGCGGCGACCGAGAGGGGAAAGTTGTCCTGCATCGAGAGTTCGATGGGCCTCCAGGAGGCGTCGCCGTGCCTCTCGTTGACCTCCTCGACCTTCTCCTGCACCACCTCGGCGTAGCGGGCGTACTCCGGCACGTCGCCGCGCGAGGGCTGGAGCTGGGCGAAGAAGGTTACCTCCCCGACCATCTCAGGGTGGCGTTCGAGCATCCGGCCGTAGGCTTGAAAGCCGCGGACGATGTTCTTCGAGAGGTCCATGCGATCCACCCGCAAGAGAAGCCTGCCGGGGAGGCCCTTGACGAAGTCCTCCTGCTCGACCACGGCCTCGCTCCCTGCCAGCTCCTCGAACTCGGCGGGGTCTATGGAGATGGGGTAGGCCCGTACCCACACCTCGCGGCCGTCGCGGTAGACGATCCCGTTCTCAGCGTCGATCTGCGCGCCGAGGATGGCGGCGGCGGTCTCGACGAAGTTGCGGGCGTAGCCTTTCGTGTGGAAGGCGACCACGTCGGCCGAGAGGAGGCTGATCAAGACGTCCTCTCTGATGTACTTCGGCAGAACGCGCCAGTAGTCCGGCTCGGGCCAGGGTATGTGGACGAAGAGCGAGACGAAGGCGCCCAGCGTCCGCTCACCGAGGCTCTCCCGCACAAAGAGCGGGGTCATGTAGAGCTGGTAGTCGTGGAGGAGGATGACAGGCGACCCTTCGCCCTCGACGGTGCGCGAGACGGCCTCCGCGAAGTTGCGGTTGACGGGGACGTAGCCCTCC
>JALYGY010000232.1 GCA_030776865.1 Actinomycetota bacterium
ACCACCAGCTCATCCAGCAACCCACCCCGGGGATCCAGTCGGGTATGGGGTCTATCGGGCTGAATACGTAACCCACGACCAGGGCGGCGAAGACCTTGGCGTACCAAGGGGTCCGGGGGTCGCGATAGGCCAGGTGGAGGGCGTAGCTCTGCGCCGAGAGTTGCCGCGCCCGTCGCTTCCACGCCTCCAAGTACATGCGCCGTCAGTCTACTCGGAACCCCGGTGCTTGCGCAGGCCGCGAACGGTCAGGTAGGTGGCGGCGAGTCGTGTCGGCCCGACGAGTGCTACCCCTCCGGCCGAGGGAGGCGTCCGGTCCCGACCACCCTGCTTCCGTCGGGGGACGGGGAGGGTTCCGGATCGCTGCGTCCGGGCGCACGCGATGCGAAACTATCGGCGACGCGGCACGAGAAGGAAAGGCCCCGAAATGACCACCCTAGCGTTCCAGTGCGCGATCGTCATCCTTTTGATCCTCCTCAACGGCCTCTTCGCCATGTCGGAGACCGCACTGGTCTCGGCGCGTAAGGCAGGCCTCAGGCAGCGCGCCGATGCGGGCGATAACCGGGCGCGCTGGGCGCTGGAGCTGTCGAACTCGCCGAACCGTTTCCTCTCCACCGTGCAGATCGGGATCTCCCTGATCGGGGTCCTTGCCGGCGCCGTGGGCGGGGCGACGATAGCCGAGCCCCTGGGGGGCGCCCTCGCGAGCGCCGTTCCCGGCCTCGCGCCGTACGCCGGGGCCATCGCCTTCGGGGGGGTGGTGGGCTCGATCACCTACCTCTCGCTGATCCTGGGCGAGCTGGTGCCCAAGCGCCTGGCCCTGAACGGCGCCGAGGCGGTGGCCTCGCGCGTGGCGGGGCCGATGCGCTTCTTCTCGACCCTGGCTTCCCCGGCGGTCTGGTTTCTCGGCGTCTCGACCGACGCGGTGCTGCGGCTGTTGAGGGTAAGGCCCTCCACCGAGCCTTCGGTCAGCGAGCGGGAGGTCGAGATCCTCCTCGAAGAGGGGGCGCGCGAGGGGGTCTTCGAGGACGAGGAGAGGGATCTCGCCCGCCGCGCGCTCCGACTCGACGACCGCCCGGTGCGCGCGCTGATGACGCCGCGACCCAGGATGGTCTGGCTGGACGCCGACGACCCGCCGGAAGAGCGCAGACGGCTGATAGCAGAGAGCCGGCACTCGTACTACCCGGTCGCCCGGGGCGACCTCGACGACCTGCTGGGGGTGGCCTCGATCAAGGACGCCCTGGCACAAGAGATCCTGAATGAACGGCCCGCCGACCTGCTGGGATCCTTGCGGCCCCCGCCCCTTCTCCCGGAGGGTGCCCCCGCTACGGAGGCGCTCGAGGCGTTCAAGCGCTCCGGCCTGCCCCTGGCCCTCGTGGTCGACGAGCACGGCGACATCGAGGGTCTCGTCACCCCCGCCGACGTCCTCGAGGCCCTCGTCGGCGACCTCGAGGAGCCGCGCGAGGCACCGGTCGTGCGACGCGGGGACGGCTCTTGGCTGGTGGACGGATTGATGAACGCCGAAGAGCTCAAAGAACATCTCGGGTTGCGCGGGCTGCCTGACGAGCAGGAGGGGAATTACCAGACCGTGGGCGGGATGGTGATGGCCCACCTCGAGCGCGTGCCCGCGGCGGGCGACCGCTTCGTGTGGGAGGGGTTCTCCTTCGAGGTGGTGGACATGGACGGCCACCGCGTCGACAAGGTGCTCGTTGCCCGGGACGAGCGATCTGCTCCCACCGACGACGCACCGCAGGGGTAAGCCTACGGCGTCCGCCGGCCCCGGCGTGGCATCTGCGGCGCTGGTGGACGTGTTTGACCCGCACCTCGTGTATGGGGGCCGGAGTAGGATCGACAACCCCACCTTCCAGAGCAGGGCACTCCCGACCGATCCTTCTTGCGTAGTCCTCGTACGCTACATACGAATCGCCTTAGCTCCGGCGGTCTCTCTCTTCGAGCATGTCCTTCGCTCCTCGGGCGTTATGGCAGGTGGTCGTCAGCGGGCGAGGGTGTCCAGGAACCGTTGCACCTCCTGCGTCGTATGGAGCACGTAGTCGGCGGAGGTGGTGCGCCCGGACACTTCCGGGTCGTCCGCGCGACCGACGAAGATGCCTATGCCGCGCCCCTTGAGGGCTTCGAAGGCATCCTCGTCGGTTATGTCGTCGCCAACGTAGATGGGTACCACGTCCTCGCGGTTCAGGTCCAGGGTCTCAAGCAGGTAGAGGACGGCCTTCCCCTTGTCCCACTCTATCTTGGGCTGTATCTCGTAGACCATCTTACCGGGCGTGACCTTCAACGCGTCGGGGTGCTCTGCGAGCACAGCATCGACGATCTCTTTGATCCTTTGTCTCTCCTCCTCGGAAACGAGCCGGTAGTGGACCGCGACCGAGGTCTTCTTCGGTTCGACCAGCGCGCCCTCTATGGAGATCGTTTCCGCGCGTAGTCTCACTTTCACTTCGTCGAGCAGCTCTCCGAATTCGGCGCCCTCCTCGCGCTCGATAGTGCCTTCGTCGGGGCTCCAGATGTCGAAGCCGTGGCTGCCGGCGACGATCAGCTCGTCGACACCCATCAGCTCCTGCACCACCCGCCGGTCGCGCCCGCTGACGATGATCACCGGGCACCGCTCGGCCAACCTGCGGATGGCATCTCTCATACTCTCGGAGATGATCGCGTCCTCGGGCCTATCGACTATCGGGGTGAGCGTGCCATCGTAGTCGAGGAACACGGCCGGCCGCCTCTCAGCCAGACGCCGAGCCAACTCGTCGCCGTTCTCCAGGACGTGTGGCAATTCTCCGATTTGCCCTGCCATCTCCTACTCCCCTTTCATGTCAGACGCCTGGAGGGGCCCCAGCACGTACTCGCCGTCTTCGCCGCGGGCGAGCGCGGCTGCGCCGAGCACGCCGGATGCCGGACCCAAACTGGCCACTTCTATCTCGACACGCTCACGTGAAGGAGAGCGGGCCCTTAGTTGCACCTCCTCGCGGGCGGACTCCAGGATCAACTCACCCGCCCGGGAGGCGCCTCCGCCGACGGCGACGACCTCCGGATTGAAGATGTTCACGAACCCCGCCAGCCCGATGCCGAGCCATACTCCGGTCTCCTGCAGCACCTGCAAGGCCGCGTCGTCGCCCTCCCGGGCGAGCCTCGTCAGGTCTTCGCCGAGCACATCACGTTCGATGGCGAGCCGCCCCAACGCCGAGTCCGGCAGATCGCTGGCGACCTCGCGGGCGCGGCGCTCGATGGCGGTGCCCGAGGCGAGCGCCTCGAGGCAGCCGTGGTTTCCGCAGCCGCAGCGTGGTCCCGTAGGATCGATCGTCACGTGTCCCAACTCCCCGCCCGCCCCCTGGGGACCCCTCAACAGTACGCCGTGAGTGATGACCCCGCCGCCGACCCCGGTCCCGAGGGTTATGAAAACCTGGTGGTCGACGTCTTTGCCGGACCCGAACTGGAACTCGCCCCAGGCCGCCGCGTTGGCGTCGTTCTCCACCGTGACCGTCAGGCCGGTCCTGCGACCCAACTCCTCGTCCAGGCGAATGTTCTCTATCTCGTGCAGGTTGGGCGCGAAGACCACCCTGTTGTCGGCGGCCAGGATAAGGCCGGGAACGGCCACGCACACCCCGCCGACCTCGAAGCCGTCCTTGACCTCCGTGATGGCCCTGGCGATGGTATCTATCAGCCGGTTCGGCGGGACAGCCCGGGTAGGGTGCCTCACCTCGTTGAGGATCCTGCCCTCCGGGGTGACCACCGCGGCGGCGATCTTCGTTCCGCCAACGTCTACCCCTATGGCGTTCATCCCTTACCTCCTCGCTTCCCTCCGGAGCTCCACCCCTTCGACCGGAGGGCGCGCTCACCCGGCGATGTGCCGCTCCGTCATCGCACGCTCCCGTGCTCCAGGCGGCCTTCGGCCAAAGCGTCGAGGGAGACGTCGTCGAGGCTGGTGACGACCAGATCCGCCCCCGCGCCGGCCAGCAGTTCCTCGTCGTCGGCCCGCGCGAGGCCGAGGGCCGCCATGTTGCCCGCCTTCGCCGCCTGCACGCCGTTCGCCGCGTCCTCCACCACAAAGCTCTCCCCCGGCTGCACCTCGAGCTCCTCGGCGGCGGTCAGGAAGATCTCCGGGTGCGGCTTGCCCTGCTTGAAGTCCCGCCCGCTGACGTTCGCGTCCAGGATGTCAAGGAGGGTGTAGCCGGGGCGCACGAAGCCGTAGGAGAGATCCTCTTCCTCGACGAACTCGTCCAGCCGGATCCTCTCCAGAAAGGCATTCGCGTTCTTGGAGGAGGAGGCCGCCGCGATGAAGATTCCGGCCTCCTTGACCGCCAGCACGAAGCGTAAGGCGTCGGGGTAGGCGTGGAACTGGCTCGCCTCGATCAGCTCTACTATCATCACCTGCTTGCGATCGCCGTACTCTCGAGCGCGCCGCTCGGCGTCGGGCACGTTAAAGTGCTCCAGTGCGCCTTGCGCGCCCGCGTAGCGCGGCTTGCCTGACATGACCCTCTGGTATACCTCCGGCGTGAACTTCTCGGGAGCATACGACGTCCGGGGCCGGATGTCGCTCCACTCGTTCTCCATCAACTGGCGCAAGGCCTCGCGCCAGGCCTGCTCGTGCGGTGAGTCCACGAGCACACCGTCCACGTCGAAGATCGCCCCGCGGAAACTCATAGGCTCTCCTTTCCAACTGGCGCACGCTGCTGGACGCAACCGTCGTGGCGCGGAAGCCGGCCTCCGGGACCCGCGTTGCCCAAGAGCCGCACTTGGAGGCCGTCGAGGACCCGGGTGATCCCCAGGGCGAAGACGATCATCCAGTGCCAGCGGCTCTACGGCATGCGGTCCATACGCGCCGGTACGTCGCTCTCGATGACCCTTGCTCCGGTCGAATTCAGGAGTCCCTTTCCCTCGTCATCGTCTCACTGTCCTCAAAGAGCTTGGAGGTGTTGGGCCGGAAGTAGAGGTCCGTGATCTAGTCGAAGGCAACAGCGCCGCCTTCAGAAGCCTGCTTCCCATCACGCTCCTCTGAGTCACATAAGAGCAGCCCCGAACTAGAAGGACCAGGCGGCGACGTAGACCAACCGGGTCCGCTCGTCGGATACCGCCGAAGACGGCCTATACGTCGTACTGATCCTCCTTCCTCGAGCCCAAGAGTAGGTTACCCGAAGGTGTACGGGGCTAACCTCAAAGCCGGGTGAAGCTCCCCCCATAGGTGGCGATAAGGGAGGCCGCGATGAGTATGGCGGCCAGCGCAACGATCATACCTATCGTCGTCAACTCGCTTCTCCTTTGCCCGGTGCTTCTCGAGTTATCGACTCGCGTTCGCCGCTTCGCGGTCCGGGCACCTGATGTAGAAAGCAGGGTCCGAAAACGCATCGTCGTCCACGTGCTCCCGACGCGCCGGCCCCGCAGAGGCTCCCGCGAACCCGCGAAGCGCCGAGTCCTCGCGCCCCCTCCCAAAACGCCCTTCTTCCCTCTGCCTCTCACCGCGTTGCCTCCTTGGAACTAGATTCGATTCAATCCTAAACTGTTTCTATTAGAACTTCATCATAAGTAATGTTCTTTTCCAAACAGTTTTGTGTTACACTATTCACGGCATGGAGGCCAGGAGAGGAGGCGAGCGGAGGTATGGCGCGGAACACGGACGGAGCGAAGATGGCGCGAGAGGCCGGTGGGAATGCCGCTGCGGCCGGGTGGAAAAGTGGTGAGGAAGGGTACGCGGCGTGGTTGGATGCCTTCCAGGCCAACACGCTGATGGTCAGGGTGTTGGAGAAGAACATGAAGCGGGAGCTAGGGGCGCCGCTGGCGGGCTATGAGGTTCTGGTGAGGTTGGCGGAGGTACCTGAAGGGGAGCGGCTGCGGATGCAGGAGCTGGCCCGCAGGGTGCTCTTATCGAAGAGTGGCCTGAGCCAGCTCTTTACGCGCCTGGAGAGGCGGGGGCTGGTGAAGCGGCTCGGCGATCCGGAGAACTTGAGGGTCACCTACGCGGTCCTAACGGAGGAAGGGAAGGAGGCGCTGGAGCGTGCCCTGCCGGTGTTTCGCGAGGAGATCGAGGAGCGCTTTGCCGGGCACCTGGATGAAGAGGAGATACGGACGGTACGGCGGGCGATGCGCAAGGTGATCAGGGCCTCTGGCGAGGAGCCGCTCTCCGGGGAGCCGGGCGACGCCTGAGGACCGGAGAAAACGGGCAAGACGCGTAGGAGGTCACCGGCTGAGAGGCCCGAAAGGCGGTCCCGGCGTCGCAGGTGACCGCTTACATCCCTGGGTCGGTGCCGTTCATGCCTGGCATGCTCATGAAGTCCATGACCTCCCCGTGCCGGGCCTCGACGGAGACATCGTTTACGATGGTCTTGCCCTCCACCTTACGGCCCAAGTGCTCGGTCCGGAGTACCGGCGCAGCTCTCCCCTATCCCTCGGAGACGAACAGCTTGCTCACCTCGCGCAGCCACAGGACGGAGCTGGCGACCGCGACGCACACGAGCTAGTCCGTGAGGCTCAGGCCCACGGTACCGAACGCGGGTTGCAGGAACGGCGCGTAGACGACCAGGATCTGCAGCGCGAGCGACAACACGAGCGCGCCCCGCAGCCACGGGTTGCGGAACAACCGGTGGAACGCACTGCGCTCATCCGAGCGGGCGTTGGGAGCGTTGAAGAGCTGGAACAGAACCAGCGTGGTGAAGGCCATCGTCCGCGCGTAGGGCAGGTCACCGGAGCCTTCAATAAGGCCACCGGGCAGCCCGAAGTCGAGCACGAGCAGGGTGCCGGTGGCCATGATGATGCCGACGAACGCTATCCCGAACCACATGCGGCCCGTGATCACGCCGGAGCCTTTGGGGCGCGGGGGACGATCCATCACCTCCGGGTCGGCAGGATCGAGGCCGAGGGCGAGCGCGGGAGCCCCGTCGGTGATCAGGTTGATCCACAGGATCTGCGTCGCGAGCAACGGCAAGACCAGGGCTCCCTCGCCCGTTGCCGCCGTCAGGCCGATCACGCCCGCCAGGACCACACCCAAAAACACCGTAAGAACCTCGCCGATGTTGGAGGAGAGGAGGAAACGCAAGAACTTCTGGATGTTCGCGAAGATCGAACGCCCCTCCTCGACCGCCGCCACGATCGAGGCGAAGTTGTCGTCGGTGAGGATCATGTCGGCGGCTTCTTTGGAGACGTCGGTGCCGGTGATGCCCATCGCCACCCCGATATCCGCCGTCTTGAGCGCGGGGGCGTCGTTGACGCCATCGCCGGTCATCGCGACGACGTCGCCGTTCATCTGCAAGGCGTCCACGATGCGGAGCTTGTGTTCGGGGTTGACCCGCGCGTACACCGAACACTCGAGCACCGTCCGTTCGAGTGCCTCGCCGGCGAGCTCCTCGAGCTCCGCCCCGGTGATCGCCCGGTCGTCTTCGGTGATGTTCAGCTCCCGCGCTATGGCCGACGCCGTTTGTGGGTGGTCACCCGTGATCATCACGGGGCGGATGCCGGCGCCCTTGGCCCGGGCCACCGCCTCCTTCGCCTCCTCGCGGGGAGGGTCGATCATGCCGACCACGCC
>JALYGY010000233.1 GCA_030776865.1 Actinomycetota bacterium
CCTCACCCTGCTGCCCGCCTTCTACTTTTTGTGGCGGCGGATAAGGGAGGATACCCTCTGGCGGGGTCACGCCCGCTACACGCTCATTACCGGGGTTCTCGCCACGATGCTCCTCTTCTTGCCGGGCGTGGCCTACTACCTCTTCCTCGCCATAGTTCTCGTCTGGTTAGAGGTCACCGCGTTCCGCCTCTGGCGTCCCTCCGGCTAGCTGACCTCGCAAACGAATAGCGGCGGGATGTGCATGTAGGTGACGCTCGGGCTCGGGCCGACGGTGTCTTTCGCCATCTCGAGGGCCTCGGCGACCGTGTCGGCACGCTTCAAGCCCATACGCCTGGTGGTCATCGGGTCGCCGCCGACGAGGATCACGTCTTTGACGTAGTCGAGGGCGTGGGCGGCCCAATAGAGCACCGTGAAGGGGTGTGCGCCGTGGTAGGCGTAGGAGTTCCGGTAGAGGGTGCGGTACCAGGGGTCGTGAGCGTAGTTCTCCTCGTAGCGGCGGTGGATCTCGTGGATGTCGTTCGTCTCGGGGAAGACCTCGTTCCAGAGGTCCATGTAGGATGGATGGTGGACCTTGTGGAAGTTGGCGGTCATGGGGTGGGTCCCGATGAGCACCCCTCCCTCGCGCACGAGCGGTTTGCCCCTGTAGAGGTTGAAGAGGTAGCCAAGGAGCATGTTGTAGACGAGAAGCGGGTTCATGATCGAGTTCACGTTGTAGGGTCCGAGGTACGGGATGCCCAACAGGAGCACGTCCGACTGGCCCTCGACCGGGACGACCATCTGCTTGTAGTTGTCGCTCAGGGTCTCGGCGTGGACGGGCTCGGTGGCGCCGGCCTGGACGCTGGTCATCCGGTGCGGAGCCTTTATGGAGTGGGAGATGCGCCGGGCGGCGCCGAGAGGCATCGTCTGCGTGGCCTTGTGGGTGGCGAGGAAGTTAGCCCTGGTGAGGGGGCTCCACCCTTCCTCCGGTTTGGCTATGAAGTCGAAGACCGAGGGGTAGGTCTGGTTGTTCAAGGTGGTCTCTATGTGGAAGACCTTGACGTGCTCGTCGAAGATCCTGCCCATGCGGTTTATGGAGTGGTGCATCGCGGAGTTCGGCGGGTCCATCAGGGAGCGGGTGCGCTCCAACGTCTTCGGGTTGTGGTGGTGGCGGATGGAGGAGTAGGGCGCGAGGCCCGTGTGCACCGACTTGTGGCCGCCGTCCATCGGGATGAAGTTCACGTTCACGTAGACGAGCAGGTCGCTCTCGGCGACGCGGCGGCTGACGCTGACCTCCTCGCCCCGGTCCGTCTGGCCTATGACGACATTCCCGTCCGGGTCTTCGGCGTCGTAGTTGTAGAGCCTCTCCGGGTAGTAGCGGGACATGATCCTACTCCCGAGGCAATGCCGGAGCTCGGCCTCCGTCATCCGGCGGTGGAGGCCCAAGGCGGCGATGAGGTGGATGTCCTCGACGCCCTTTGCGGCCGCCTTCTCCAGCACCTTCTCGATGACCTGCTGGCGTACATCCGGCCTCCGCATCGGTGGCAGTGGTATCGAGAGGTCGTCGAAGGCGATGGTGAGCTTCATACCGGGCCCAAAAAGCTCGTGCAGCGGTTCCATGTCTATCGGCTCGAGTAGCGCCCTTTCGATGGCGACGTTGGGATCTGCGAGCGGCTCCAGGGGTCCGGGCGAGTAGATCACGCGCGTCCCACCAGGGAGCTTCTCGTAGTGGAAACGATCCCCCGCGTAGAACCACATCGGGGGGCTGTTCTTCTCAAGGATCGTCGCGAATCCCGGCCGGCTCATGTTTCTCCTGTTCTAGCGATAGAAAAAGCGCTCCTATTGTCCGCTTTCGGCGGCGCGACAACAAGTTCTAGATCCGTCCGGCGAGAGGCTTAGTCTGTAGCGTGCTCGTACTCCGGGCAATCAAACCTGAGATCAGGACCACCAAGCGCTACGTCCAGCAACTGACAATGATGGGGTGAACCCGTTCCCCTGTGGGCGTCGCGCTGGAAGAACCGGCAGGTTACGCACATCCGAGCGACGGTTATGACGCCAGACGCTTGCAGAGACCCGATCAGGCGCATCAGGAAACGCATCACGACCGCTTTCTCTTCGGAGGAGTACAGGTCCAGATGCTCCTTGATGGTGTCCGCCCAACTCGAGAGCTCGGTCGCCACCAGTTCGCCCCTCGTACTCAACCGTAGGGTCATCACACGTCCGTCCTCCGGCCAGAGCTCCCGGCCGACGAGGCCCTTCGCCTCCAGAGAAGCGACGGCGTCGCTCACCGTAGCCTGGGTGAGGCGGAACTCTCTGGCAAGCTGGCTGACCCGGCGGAGCTCGACGTCGTGATGGAGCAGGTAGACGAGGAACTGGGCCCCTATCGGGCTCAGGCCATACTCCTGCGCCCTCTCACGGAGCAGGACCCGGAAGACCTGGCCGAGCCGCTCGAGCGCGGCGGCAATCTTGGTGTCTACGTCCCTGTGCTGTGAGGGCAGATCAAAGACGGAATCCAATAGAGCTAGTAATCCCCTTCTCTGGCGTACGGGTAGCTCCACAGGGTAACCTGGAGGACCACGGACTTGAACCACGCCTGGTGCATCTTCTCCACCTCTTCGGCGGAGTGGCCCCCTTTCGCCAGAAACTGCTTTATCGTCGCCGTGATCGGGTAGATAAAGGCGACCATGTAACGCAGCGGGATGTATTCGGGCGCCCGCGCTCCGTCGGTCCGGTTCTTCTTGGCGCGCGTGTGCCGGAGTGCGATCTCCTGCTGGTAGTCAAGCCACTCCCGGTCGTAAGAACGCCGGCAGGTGTCGAGGATCCAACGCTTGAACCGCTCGCGTACCCGCGCCAGGTAGTCGCTATCGGGCTCTCCCTCGGGATCCGAGAAATAGTGGATCAGGTGCGGATGAGAACCGACGAAGCCGTACCAGAGGTCCAACACCTCGTCAGCCTGGTTCTCGAGCACATCACCCGCCAGCCGGAGATACTCCTCGTCCTCGTCCGAGAAAAGGACCGTTTGCTTGAGCAGTTCGAGGTCCTCGATCCCAAGCGGGGAACGGGCGACAGTCCCAGCACCGAAATCGTAGCCCGGAACGCCTCCCCTTCCCTCACCCATCCCTTACCTCCTCCACAAAACCAGTATACTTAGGGTTCCTAATCATTTTGGCGACGATGTGGGACCGTGTCAAGGGTTGGTGGCCGTGTACGGGGGAGGCTTGCGGAACTTATCTATGATCGAAGACGACCTTGACGTGTCCGTTGTGACCTGCGGCGCGCGCTGCGGCGATGGCGTCGCGGTATTCGCGCAGCCGGAAGCGCGGGCCGACGAGGGTCTCGAGCTTTATCTCGGACGCTATCCGGAGCGCGAGATCGAAGCTCTTGACCCTCTCGCCCTTGTAGTCCTCGACCCCGTAGGCGTAGGCCCCAGCGAGGCTCACCTCCTTGTGCCAGAGGGCGGTGAGGTCGAGGCAGTTGCGGGCGGAGGGCATCCCGACGAGCGTTGCTGCTCCGCCGGGGCGGGTGAGGCGAAGTGCGTCCTCCATCGTCGCGGTGGATCCCACGCACTCGAAGACCTTCTCCGCCCCGCCCATGACGACCGGCTTGCCGAGCTCCGGACGGTAGGCATGCGTGCCGAGCATGTCGGGGAGCGCCGTGTAGGTCTCCTTCGGATGAACGACCTCGTCGGCACCGAGCCGGAGGGCTTCACTTCTCTGGCGTTCGTGCTTGGCGACGCAGATCAGGCGCCCGGCGCGGGTTAGTTGGCGGATCGCGGCGACGACGAAGAGGCCGAGGCTGCCGGCCCCGATCACGAGCGCCGTCTCGTCCTCTCTCGGGTTTGCCTTCAGGGCCGCGTGCACCGCGCAGGCCAGGGGCTCTATCGCCACCGCCGATTCGTCGGAGACCTCCTCCGGGACCCTGTAGAGCTGGGAGGGGTGGGCGACGAGGGTGCCCTCCGACCAGCCCCCTCCTGTGTCGCGACAGAAGCCGGTCTGGATGCCGGGAGAGATGTCCCCCTTCGCGACGTTCACGCACAGGGCGTGTCGTCCGGCGGCGCAGTGGGGGCAGGGTGGGTCTATGGCGCGCACCTCGCAACCCAGAGCGGGCTCGAGCACGATCCGCTCGCCTGCCGCGAAGTCGCCGTTGTCTTCGGTTACGACGCCCACAACCTCGTGGCCCAGGACGAAGGGAGGGGAGGTGATCGGGGAGAAGTACGGCGAGTTCTCCGACGAGAGGGTGCCCAGGTCCGAGCCGCAGATACCCGAGAGAAGGGGTTTGATCCGTACCCACTCCGTGGTCGGGAGGGGGGGGTCGGGGATCTCTTCGAGCTTCAAGGGGGAGAAGCGGCTCGTCTCCAAGTTCTTTACGCGCTTGGCGCCCGCGCGCATGAGGAGGTAGCGGGGCACGGACTTGTTGTAGCGGAGGGCGGGCATCCTAGTTCGCAGCGCCGTCCTTGCTCCAGCGCTGGATCTTCCACTCCCTGCCCTTTGCCGCCGCGGCGAGCCTCCGGTCGGGGTTGACGGCGACGGGGTTGCCGACGGCCTCGAGCATCGGCAGGTCAGAGATGGAGTCGGCGTAGGCGTAGGAGCGGCGGAGGTCGACGCCCCTCTTGCGGGCGTAGGAAGCGAGCATGCGGGCGCGCGCCTCGCCGGCGACCGGCGCCCCGGAGAGCTCGCCGGTATAGCTCCCGTTCTCCTCCTGCAGGGAGGCGCAGAGCACGTCGTCGGCGAGGTCCTTCAAGGGGTCGAGGAGGAAGTCCAGAGCCCCGGAGAGCAGGACGACGCGGTGGCCCAACGCCTTGTGCTTTCGCAGGCAGGCCAGAGCGCCGGGGTAGATACGGCTCAGGGTGAATCCGGGGAAGCTCTCCTGGCCGAGGTGCTTCGCGCGGGCGGGCTTCCAGCCGGCGTAGTTCTTGTAGAAGGCGCGGTTGAAGTGGGCGCGGCTGATCTTGTCCAGGGTCCAGTAGTAGGGGATCTTGGGCAGAAAAGCGGCGACCCAGAGCGGGCGGAGTGCGGGCGGCATCTCGCGCATCTTCAGCCAGGCGTAGTAGGAGACGACGTTAGAGCCGACGATGGTGCCGTCGACGTCGAAGATCGCCGCAACTTCCCCGGGCTCCTCCTCGAGCGCCTTTTTACGCTTTTTGCGGCTCGGGCGGGTCGTGAGCGCGGGCAGGTGCGTCCCGTGCAACCAGTCCCTCCAGCGCAGCTCGGTGATGTCGAACGGGAACTCCTTTTGCTCCTCGGGCGGCAGCGACTCGAAGAGGGCCGCTGTCCGGGCGGTCGAGAAGGTCGAGGCCATATCCCCATAGGCGCCGTAGATGTGACTGTAGTAGAGGCTCATCCGGGCGCGTTTCTCGGAGCGCGCGATCCGCTGCCGGAGATCGGCCACCATGTGCCCCTCCGGCAGACGCGCCGCTACCTTGCCCGCCACCTTCAGACCCGCTAGCTCCGCCTTGAGGCGTCGTTCCACCGCCCGGCGGCCGGGGAAACTCCACTCGGGGATGGGGATCGGACGTCCCCCGGAATCCCGCAAGGGGTTCTCGAGGAAGTACTCCCTGACCAGGTCGTAGAGTTCGCGAAAGCGAAGCGGGTTGCGCTCCCCGGAGGCGACCTGGAACACCTCGGGCTTCTCCGGTCTCCTGGCGGCGGCGGCGAGGGTGGCGTTCACGACGTGATCGACGGGGACTATCTCCACCAGGCTCTCCGGATTGATGGGGAACTCCCGGAGTATACCCTTGGCGAACGCCATTATTATCGGGTCGACCATGCGCGAGCCCTGGATCCAGCCCGGCTGAGGCTCCGCGAAGCTGCTCTCGATGATCGCCGGACGCAGGATGACGAGCGGTAACGCGCCCCGCTCCCGCAGGACCATCCGCTCGGCGAGCGACTTGGTGAAAGTGTAGACGTCGTGCCAGCCGAGCTCGCGGGCACGCTCGGTGCCCCGCTCCACGAGCCCTTCGCGCATCCAGGCGCGCCTGAGCTGGTCCGCCCTCTCTGCGACCTCTTCCTCTTCACCGACCATCCCAAGCTCTCTTTGCGCCTCCGTCTCGAAACGGTTTACGAGCGAGCGCTCCCGCGACGCTAGTTCCTCCTCCCGTACGACGGCCTCCAGGTTCGGGATCTCCTCCCGCGGGTCGAGCGGCGTCCCGTTCGGGGACTCATCTCCCGGCGGCACCTCCCGCACGAGACCTCCCTGCGTCCCTGAGACGTAGGCGGTCGAGACGTGCACGAAGAGCGGTCGCTTCTCCCAATCCCGCGCGAGCCTCAAGAGCTCGAGGGTTCCGCGGACGTTCGAGTCCATGGCGGCGTCCAGCGGGGCGTCGAAGACGACCGAGGCGGCGGCGTGGATCACGACACTCACCTCGCGGGAGAGCTCGAGGAGATCCTCCTCCGCAAGCCCGAGGAGAGGCGCGTGGACATCCCCTTCGAGCACGCGCACCTTCTCTGCGACGTAATCACCGAAAGCGTCGCCCCTCTGCTCGCGGAGGCGGGAGAAGGCGGCGGAGCCGAGCACGTCCTTCTCGAACCTGGAGGCGGCACTCTTATCGCGGGAGGCCCGGATCAGGAGGTAGAGACGGTCGAGCTCGGGGAGGCTGCGCAGGATCTTCTCGACCAGCGCCGTCCCCAGAAAGCCCGTCCCTCCGGTAAGCAGGATGGCCTTTTCCCGGTAGGCTTCAACGAGCACGTTTCTTCCTCACCCGTTCCCCGAACTTCCGCTCCGTGCCCGCAAGCAGCGCCCGCGCGTTGTGCCGGTGTCGCCAGAGGACCAGCGCCCCGCCGACCACGGTGTAGAGGACGTAGGGCAGCGGCTGGCCGGTCAACAAGAACGCAAAGGGGGTTACGATCATCAAGACGATGGCGGCCAGCGAGGTGTAGCGGCTGCCGAGAGCCACGATCCACCAGAGAGCGAAGAGCACGAGCCCAACCGGCAGCGCGAGACCGATGGTCGTTCCAGCACCCGTGGCCACTGCCTTACCCCCCCTCATACGTAGAAACACCGACCAGCAGGCCCCGACGACGGCAGCGAGGGCTACGGCGGCTATGACCCAGGCGTCGTCCGTGAGGGTTCGCGCCAGCACCACCGGGAGAAATCCCTTCAGCATGTCCCCGAGCATGGTCAGCGCAGCGGGCCATTTGCCCGCAGCCCGCAGGACGTTCGCCATCCCGATGTTCCCGCTGCCGACCTTGAGCACGTCCACGCCGAAGGCTCGTCCCACCAGAAGACCCGTCGGGACAGAGCCCACTATGTATCCACTCAGGATGAGAAGAACCCCTAACATACCGGAGAAAGTATAGCCCAACGGGGCTACACGATCCTCTCTATCCGGAGCTCCAGGCGCCGCAGACCTTGCTCCCTCCCCGCCTACAACCACAGCTCGCGTCTTTGCGCGACCTCCAGTGCCCGACGGATCGCCCCCGCCTTGTTGCGGGTCTCCTCACGCTCCAGGGAGGGCACGGAGTCGGCGACGACGCCACCACCGGCCTGGAAGTAGGCGACGCCGTCCTTGAGGAGAGCTGTACGCAGGGTGATGCAGGTGTCGAGGCGGCCGTCCACGCCGTAGTAGCCGGTGGCCCCGGCGTAGGGACCGCGGCGGGTGGGCTCGAGCTCGTCGATGATCTCCATCGCCCGCACCTTCGGCGCGCCGGAGACGGTTCCGGCGGGGAAGGCGGCGGCGAGGGCGTCCAGAGCCGTGAGGTCCCCCCGCAGATCTCCCTCGACGGTCGAGACGATGTGCATGACGTGGGAGTAGCGCTCTATCTCCATGAAGCTCGAGAGCTCGACCGAGCCTACCTCGCTCACGCGCCCGAGGTCGTTGCGCCCGAGGTCCACGAGCATGACGTGCTCGGCCCGCTCCTTCTCGTCG
>JALYGY010000234.1 GCA_030776865.1 Actinomycetota bacterium
CGATCCCCAGCCAGGACACGATGAACCTCGATAGCATCCGTTTGAGGCTCACCGTCGGCTACGTCGGCATCTTCAGCCTCCTGCTCTTGCTCGTGGGCGTGTTCGCAGTCTTCGGTTTCTGGAGGGAGCTCGTCCTCCAGCAGGATGAGTTGCTGGCTCAAGAAGCCAGGAATACGACGAAAAATCTGCTGGAAGGTAACAATAGCGAGGTGCTTGCCGCCAAGTCCGACGAGTTCGGTTGGATAGCGCTCGACCGTGACGGAGATGTCATGGACCGTAACTGGACCACCAGGTCCCTCGGTCTGCCCGCCGAAGATCTGTATAGAGAGACCCTCAACGAAGGAGAGGTAGTCGCGACAACGGTTCAGGGCGCAAACGGCAGCGCGCGAGTGGTGAGCATGCCCATGTACGAGTCGGGTGAGACGGTGGGCGTGATGCAATATGCGCGATCACTGAGGAGGGTCGATGAGACGGTCAACAAGCTCATCGTCGTCCTGCTCCCGTTGGGGATCGGGGGATTGGGCTTGGCCGCCATCGGTGGCTTCTATATGGCCGGCAGGGCAGTCAAGCCGGTGCGGGATGCCTTCGACCGGCAGCGCGCCTTTATCGCTGATGCCTCCCACGAACTCAAGACGCCTCTCACCCTTATCCGGATCGACACGGAGGTGCTGCAAAGCGGACTGGAAAACCCGGACGACAGAGAGCTTGCCGGGGAGGTGCTCGCGGAGACGGATCGTATGAGCGCGATCCTCTCCGAGCTGCTCATGATGGCCCGGCTCGACGCCGGCGTGCTCGACGTAGTTCGCAAGCCCTTCGATCTCTCGAACCTCGTCAGGGAGGAAGTCGAACGCTTCGAGGTGCGAGCCACTCGCGAAGGAGTTCGACTCGAAATCCAGGTCCCCGACGAACTCTTGGCTAGTGGCGACCCGACAAGAACAGGCCAGATCCTGGCCGCCCTATTCGACAACGCCCTCAGATTCACGCCCTCGGGGGGCAGCGTCGAGGTAACCGCTCGCGAGCAAGACGACTGGGTGGAGGCGACCGTGAGGGACACGGGTCCCGGAATCTCCCCCGAGCACCTCTCCCGCATCTTCGAGCGCTTCTACCGGGCCGAAGCTGCCCGAGGCCACGCCGATGGCGGGGGGACGGGTATCGGGCTCGCCATCGCCCTGGGCCTCGCCCGCGCCCAGGATGGGGACCTTGAAGCCGCGAACGCGAAGGACGGCGGGGCAGTGTTTCGCCTCAAGCTGCCCGCCGGCTGACAAAGATCAGGACTCAGGTAGTCTTGGAGCTCCGGCTCCTACTCTACCGAATGATTTCCTGAACGGGGACAGGAAACCTGGGGCTAACCCACTGTAGCGGGGATCCACTGGGTTCTGGAGGATCGGTTATCCCGCGGCGTTTTCTGGCGGCACGGGTTTCGGGCGGCCGTCTTCGCCTACGGCCACCATCGTGAAGTAACCTACGGTGCACAGCTCCCTGGAGCCATCCATCGGATCCTCCCTGTTAACCTCCACCCGAACTCTCAGGCTCGTGCGCCCAACACGCTCCACCAGGGCCACCAGCTCCGCGATGTCCCCCTGCCGTATGGGCACCTTGAAGTCGATGCTGTCGATCGACGCCGTGACCACCGTGCTGTGGGCGCGTCGGATGGCGGCGAAGGCTGCGGCCTTGTCCATCCAGGCCACCAGGGTACCCCCGAAGATGGTTCCCAGGTGGTTGGTATCGGTTGGGAACACGAACTCGAGAACTCTTGCCTCCACTTGCCTCCCTTGAAGTCGGTGGGTGAGCATTGGCTTCAACGGCCAGCGGCCGAGGCTATGGGTAAGGTTAGCCAGCTGCGCCAGTGGTATCAACTCTGGGCATGCACCTCCAACCGACCACTGAGGCGCCGACCTCGGGCGACTTCAAGGCCCGCGCTAGGGGCTCGCGTCGCCTTGTAACTGAGGAACGTCACCACGTCTACAATAGTTAAGGCTCAGGGCGGTGACGACGCCGCGATCGTTTGACCCGGCAGAGGAGCGAAAGGAGTCCACAACCAGATGAATGCCCTGGACCTTTTCAGGCTCGACGGCAAGAGTGCCATCGTCACCGGCGGAGGGAGGGGGCTGGGCAGGTACATGGCCAAGGCCCTCTCCGACGCCGGCGCCAGCGTCGCCCTCTGCTCCCGCAGGATAGAGCCGCTTCAGGAGGTTCGCGACGAGATCGAAGCTCGCGGCGGCCGCGCACTCGCCCTTGCGTGCGATGTGACCGTGCAGGAAGACGTGGAGAGGGTCATCTCGTCCACCGCGGAGGCCTTCGGGAGCTTGGACGTACTCGTCAACAATTCCGGGGCCACTTGGGGCGCTCCGCCCGCACAGATGCCCCTGGATAAGTTCGACCGGGTTCTCGCCGTCAACGTGCGGGGGACGTTCCTTATGTCCCAGGCCGTAGGACGGCGCATGATCGAGCGCGGATCTGGGGGGACGATCATAAACGTGGCCTCTATCGCCGCCCTGGTGGGAGGCAACCCCGACTACATGCAGACCGTCGGCTACAACTCGAGTAAAGGCGCCGTCATCTCGATGACCCGGGATCTCGCGACGAACTGGGCAAGACACAACATCACGGTGAACGCCATAGCCCCTGGCTGGTTCCCCACCCGCATGAGCGGGGGTTTGATCGAGAGGTTCGAGGAGAGGATGCTGGACGATATCCCATTGGGGCGCTTCGGCAACCCCGAAGACCTCGAAGGCGTCGTCGTCTTCCTCGCCTCGCCGGCCGCCGCCTACGTAACAGGCCAGACCATCGTCGTGGATGGCGGAGCCACGGCATGGTAGGAATGGGGATCGAACACCAAGACCTCGACGAACCGGTCCGGGCTTGCTAAAACTCATCCCATGCCGGATGTAACGGTAATAGGCGGCGGGCTCGCCGGGAGCGAGGCAGCCTGGCAGGCGGCGCAACTGGGTTGCTCGGTCGCACTCTTTGAGATGCGACCCACAAAGCAAACCCCCGCCCACCACACGGACTCCTTCGCCGAGCTCGTCTGCTCGAACTCGTTGGGTAACCTCGCTCTGGAGACGGCTACGGGGCTCCTGAAGGAGGAGCTCAGGCGGCTCGGTTCGGTAATACTGCGCTGCGCCGACGCGAACAAGGTTCCGGCGGGAGGGGCTCTCGGGGTCGCGCGGGAGGACTTCGCGCGCGCGGTCACGGAGGCCGTGTACGCCCACCCGACCATAGAGGTGATACGGGAAGAGGCCACCGACATCCCCGACGGCCCGGCCGTCATCGCTACGGGTCCGCTGACCTCGGACGCTCTGGTGGAGAAGGTCGAGGCGCTCTCGGGGGAGACGCTCTACTTCTACGATGCGGCGTCTCCGATCATCCACCGCGACTCGATAGACGACTCGCTCGTCTACCGCGCCTCTCGCTACGGCAAGGGTGAGGCCGCCTACCTGAACTGCCCGCTCGGAGAGGAGCGGTACTACGCCTTCGTCGAGGACCTGGCAACGGCCGAGCTCTCCCCGATAAAGAACTTCGAGGAGGATATGTACTTCGAGGCCTGCCTCCCCGTCGAGACCATCGCCCGCCGCGGCCCCGAGACCTTGCGCTTCGGCTCGATGAAGCCGGTCGGCCTCCCCGACCCCCGCACCGGCAAGGAGCCCTTCGCCGTCGTGCAACTGAGGCAGGACGACGCTGAAGGACGCCTGTACAACATCGTCGGCTTCCAGACACGGCTCAAGTGGGGCGAGCAGCGGCGCGTCTTCCGAAAGGTCCCCGGCCTCGAGAAGGCGGACTTCGCCCGCATGGGGGTCATGCACCGCAACACCTACCTGCCCTCCAACCGGATACTGGAGGCGACCATGCAGCTAAGGAGCGA
Source organism: Actinomycetota bacterium (assembly GCA_030776865.1). Taxonomy (GTDB): domain Bacteria; phylum Actinomycetota; class Rubrobacteria; order Rubrobacterales; family Rubrobacteraceae; genus JALYGY01. The sequence continues at coordinate 3,863 of JALYGY010000234.1, forward strand.
CCTCGGTCAAAAGCCCCTCTTCTTCGCCGGGCAGCTGACCGGGGTCGAAGGCTACGTCGAGAGCGCCGCGATGGGCCTGATAGCAGGGACGAACGCCGCTCGCCTCGCTCGCGGTGAGGAGCCCATCACCGTGCCGCGCCCCACGATGCTGGGCGCTCTGGCGCACTACATCACCACCAAAGAGGGGACGCTCCAGCCCATAAACTCCAACTGGGGCCTCGTTCCCGCCGCCCCGAAATGGGAGGACGGCCGCCGTCTCGGCAAGCCCGAGCGCCGCGCCCGGCAGGCGCAGATGGCGCTCGAGGCGCTGGAGGGGTTCATGGGCGCGAGGGTTGGGGCGGCCGGCTAGAGAAGCTACAGCTTCGCGGCGGCTTCGGTCTGGAGCGCCGCGTCCAGGATCGTCTCGACCAGGCCCTCGAAGGAGATGCCTGCCGCCTCGGCGGCCAGAGGGAAGGTGGAGGTCTCGGTGAAGCCGGGGACGGTCTTCACGTCCAGAACCCAAGGGGTGCCGCCTTCCACGATGGTGTCCACCCGGGCAAAGCCGGAGCAGCCTAGCGTACGGTAGACCTTCAGCGCCGTCTCCTCCAGACGAGCGGCGGCCCCGGACGTTATCTCGGCGGGGATGGCGAAGTCAGTAGCCCCCGGTGTGTACTTGGCCTCGAAGTTGTAGGCACCCTCGCGAGGACGGATCTCGACGAGCCCCAACGCTTGGGACTCCTCGCCGGCGGGCTCCAGGATGGGGACGGAGACCTCGGTCCCGTCCACCCAGCGCTCGAGCAGGATCTTGGCGTCGTAACCAAAAGCCTCGTAGACGGCGTCGAGCAGCCCATCCGGCTCCTCCACCCGCGAGAGCCCGAAGCTCGACCCCTCGCGAGCGGGCTTCACCACGAGCGGGTAGGCAAGGGAATCGGCCGCGGCCTCTAGGGCGGTGGCCGCGCCCATCTCGTTCATCGCCCGCCGGAAGAAGGTGTAGAAGGGCGGGGTCAGGATGCCCGCGGCCCTTATAGCCCGCTTGGCGTAGTCCTTGTCCATGCAGCGGATGCTCGAGAGCGGACCGCTTCCCGTGTACGGTATTCTCAAGGTCTCCAGGATCGTCTGCACGGTACCGTCCTCCCCGCCGGGGCCGTGCAGGCAGATAAAGGCCGCGTCGGGTGAGATCTCCATGAGGGCCTCGGTGGTGGAGTCCACTATGTCCAGGGGATGTACCTCGTGGCCGAGGCGTTCCAGGGCGTGCTGGATGCGCCCCCCGGTCACGAAGGAGACGTCGCGCTCCATCGAGTGTCCGCCGCGCAAAACGACCAGTCGCTGTGCCATCGGTGCGAAATCTCCTTCCAAGTCTCGGGTTCGCTTCCCCAGCCTTCGGCTGGCTCCGCCACGGGTTCCCCGAAGCGGTAGGTAATGTGGACCTCTGCGCTGCCATCCTTCTGCTCGGAGACGGTGATCTTCTCCACGAGCAACTCCACAAGCTTACGCCGCTGGCGGCGCGCCTCGTCCGTGTCGGTCTCCACTTCTGCGAGGCGCTGGCGCAGCGTAAGCAGCCACGCCTCGGTAGTGGCGGCGGCCAGCCGCTCCTCCTCGTGGGCGTCGAGGTCAGCCTCGGCAGACGAGATGAGGAGCTGTAGGTTATCGATCTGGGCGTTAAGGTCGGCGGTGTACTCGGCGAACTCGTACTCGGAGATACCCCCCTTGGCCACAACGAAGGCCCGCACGTGCTCGGCCTTGGCCTCTCGCCTCTCGGCAAGGCGCTCCTTGAGACGCTCAAGACGCCCTTCGGCCTCGGCGGCATCGACGCCCCTACTCAAGCCCTGCTCCCTCACACGCTCCAGCACCTCCCCCGGATTCTCCACGAAGGTGCGCACGTCCGCCCACACGAGCGCTTCGAGCCACTCTGCGCTTATGTGCGGGCACGTGAGCCCCTCGGCCCGCTGGTCGTGGGTCCTCTTGCGGCGCGAGCATGAGTAGTAAGAATAACGCTTGCCCGTGCGCGTAGAGGAAGAGCTGCCCCCCACGTAGGACACCCCGCAGCGCTCGCAATAGACGAGAGAGCGCAGCAGGTACTCGCGACCCGGCTTTCCCCCCGAGAAGCGCATGTTGCGGGCGGTCGCTTGCTGCGCCTTCGCTTGGAGGGCCGGGGAGACGATGGCCGGGACGGGGCGCTCGATGATCTCGCCCCCCTCCAGCGTTACCACGTGTGTCCCCGAGTAGGCCCGCTGATTGACGACGTGCCTAACGCTTGAGTCCGCCCAGCTCTCGCCGTTGGTGCGCGCCCTGCCCTT
>JALYGY010000235.1 GCA_030776865.1 Actinomycetota bacterium
GTATCAGGGCCTCCGTTCGGGTGTCCACGTTGCTCGTCGCCTCGTCAAGGATCAGGATGCGCGGGTCGGTCAGCACTGCCCGGGCGAAGGAGACTAGCTGGCGCTGGCCGTGGCTCAAGGTCCCGCCTCCCGTCCCTATGGCCGTGCCGTAGCCTTCCGGCAGGGCGGCGATGAAGTTGTGGGCGCTGACGGCGCGGGCGGCGCCCTCGATCTCTTCCTGCGTAGCGCCGGGCTTGCCGTAGGCGATGTTGTCGCGCACCGGCCCGGAGAAGAGCAGCGAGGATTGCATGACCACCCCGATCTGGCTCCTCAGGCTCGCCAGCGTCACGTCGCGAACGTCGTGGCCGTCGAGGAGCACGGCCCCCCCACTCACGTCGTAGAAGCGGGGGATGAGGTTGACGAGGGTGGACTTGCCTGAGCCGGTCGTGCCGAGGATCGCCACCGTCTGTCCCGGCTCGGCCACAAAGCTGATGCCGCGCAGGATCTCGCGCTCGTCGCCAGGGTAGCGGAAGCGGACGTCGTTGAACTCCACCCGGCACGAGATGGGGGGCAGGGGCACAGCATCCGGGGCGTCCTGCACCTCAAGCGGCGCGTCGAGGACCTCGAAGACGCGCAAAGAGGAGGCTCCGGCGCGCGAGATGCTCGCTGCCAAAAAGCCTATCGTGAAGATCGGGAAGAGCAAGAAGCCGAGGTAGGCGTTGAAGGCTACCAGCTCGCCGATGGAGAGCCTCCCTTCCATCACCTGCAGCCCGCCGAAGAGCACGATCATCAGCGTGCCGAGGTTCGCGAGGAGAAAGACGAAGGGGAAGTTGTTCGAGAAGGTGCGCACGGTCTCGAGGTTTTTCGACAGGAGCTCGTCGTTGACCGAGCGGTAGCGGGCGCTCTCGTAGTCCTCGCGGGCGAAGGTCCGGATCACGCGCACGCCCGCCAGGTCCTCCTGCAGCACCGAGTTCAGCCGTCCGAGCGTCTGCTGCACCGCCCGAAAAAGGAGCCCGATCCTGCGGACGAAGCGTCCCAGCAAGACCAGGATGATCGGCACAACCGCCAGGGCCACCAGCGCCAGCTGCCAGTCGATGACGAGCAGCAGAGTAGTCGTGCCGATGAGCATCACGACCGCAGCGCCCATCTGGACGGCGCCGCTCCCGGCGAAGCTTCGGATCTGCTCCACGTCGCTGGTCAGGCGTGTGATCAGCTGGCCGGTCTCGACCCGGTCGTAGTAGCTAAACCCCAGGCGTTCGATCTTGGCGAAGAGGTCGTTGCGGAGGTCGTAGGCCACCCCCTGCGAAGCCCGCTCGGCCAAATACCCCTGCAAGAACGTGAACAGCCCGCGCAGGAGCGCCGCCGCCGCGAGGCCGCCGACCGCGAGCAGGATGACGTTCAACCTCCGCGGCGCGATGCCGCCGTCTATGGCGTGAGCGATCAGCTGCGGCGTCGCCAGGCTCGCCGCCGAAGCGAGGAGCAGCGCCAAGAACGACCCGAACGCCTCGCCCTTGTACGACCGCAGGTAGAGGAGCGCCCGGCGCACGGCGAGGAGGCCGCCCGTGAAGCCCGGCTGGTCGGCCGGAGGACCGTCGCCTCGCCGCTCCAACCGCTAACTGCCCATCTTGGTCGTGCGCTCCGGCCTCACCAGGACGACCACCCGCTCGTCGCCGGGCCGATGGTTAAAGGCGAGGTCTGCATCCTCCTCGATGCGCTCGACTGCGCCCCGGATCTCCAGGTACCGGAATGGATCATCGGGGTCGACGATGGAGAGGGCGATGCGAGGATCGCGGTTGAGGTTGCGGTACTTCTGGCGTGTCTTGGTTTGGCTGAACCTGACGTGCTCCCCGTCCCAGTGGAACCACACCGGGTTGCTCTGCGGCTCGCCCTTTGGACCTATGGTCGCAACGTGCGCGAGGGCGGTGCTCCCGGGGAGGTCCTGGTAGCTCTCGGGGATCATAGGTCTGTGGCTTTGCGCCGTCGGTTTACTGCCTCCTTCGTTCGTAGTATCTGCCTTCTGCCGGGAGCCCGAACTCGACCCAGTCTTGCTTACCGCCGGCGTACTCGCGTATGTTCGAGTATCCCATGGCCGCCAGTTCACGGGCGGCTCTCTCCGAGGCCGTTCACGGAGGGTCGATGCAGTAGACGACGATCTCGGCATCCCTGTCGGGCAGGAGCTCGGGCGCGCGGTCTCTGACCTCGTTCAGCGGCAGGTTGACCGCACCCGGTAGATGGGAGTGCCGGTAGTACATCTCTGGCATCGTGTCTACCAGGACGAAGTCTTCCCCCCGATCCATCTTGGTCTTTAACTCCCCCCGCGAGATGCTCTTCACCACAGCTCGTCTCCCTCCAGGACTTCCGGCGCCTCCCGAGAGTCTAACCCACCGGACTCCATGTACGGGCTCTACGACGATCGCTCATCCCACGCCCCCTGACGGGTACCGTACATGCCATCCCCAGCATCTCCCATCGGTGCCGTTGATCAGGGTGAGACCCTCTTGGTCCGTAGCCGGGTGGGCTCGAGGCGCGCCCTGGCGAGCGCTCGGCACGCGGGGACGAGCTCATCGTCCTCGAGCACCCACCCCTACCCGATGAAGCAGAGCCCGACGTGGGCCAGAGGAGCCAGGTCTCCGCTCGCCCCGAGGCTGGAGCTCCCGGCGCTCGGGTCTCCGGGAAACGGATTTTCTCGGGATCTCACCCACCG
>JALYGY010000236.1 GCA_030776865.1 Actinomycetota bacterium
GTGAAGATTTGCAGGATTCCGGGATCCGGAATTGCCCTCTAGCGTAGATCGGAGCGGCTCACCAGACAGCTCGCCTGCGCTATGATCATCTAGGCCCTACAGCGAGAAGGAGGAGAGAGTTGGCAGAACCCCGGATCGTCGTCGAGAACCGCGAAGAGCTCATCTTTTTGCTCTCCGAGGCTTCGGAGCTCGAACACATGCTGATGCTCGAGTACCTCTTTGCCGCCTTCAGCCTCAAGAGTGCTGCGAGCGAAGGGCTCACGGAAGAGCAGCTCGAGGCGGTCAGACGGTGGGAGCGGGTGATTTCGGAGGTCGCCGCCCAGGAGATGCTCCACCTGGCCTCGGCGAGCAACCTGCTGACGGCCATAGGCGGTGCTCCGCACTTCGACCGTCCGAACTTCCCGCAGCCGGCGAAATATTATCCGCCGGGATTCGAGCTTGCCCTCCGCCCTTTCAGCGAGCAGACCCTGGGAAACTTCGTCTTCTACGAGCGTCCCGAGGGCATGGAGGACGACGCGCCGGAGCTGGAGCTCGCGAGAGAGGCGATGCCCCCCCTGCTCCCCGAGGTCGTCGTGCCTCACGAGCAGGAGTTCGCCACCGTGGGCCACCTATATAGGGCTATCGAGCGGGGCTTCGAGCACCTGGTCGAGAAGTACGGAGAGCGGCGGGTCTTTATCGGGCCGCCCGAAGCTCAGGCTACCCAGCGCTACTTCTGGTGGCCCGAGCTCGTGCCAGTTACCGACCTCGCCTCGGCGCGGGCGGCCATCGAGACCATCGTCGAGCAGGGCGAGGGGGCTCGCGGCGACAGGCACGAAGCCCACTTCGGCATGTTTTTGCGGGTGCTGGTGGAGTACCTCGAGTTCAAGGAGCGGGACCCGAGCTTTGTGCCGGCGAGACCGGTGGTGGCGGCATGGGTCCGACCGCCGGGCGACGCGAGCCTCTCCGACCCCACGTTCATAACCGACCCCACCACGGCCGGGGTCGCCGACCTGTTCAACGCCTCATACGAGGTGATGCTGCAGATGCTGGTCCGCTTTTTCGCACACACAGAAGAGACCGAGGAGGAACTCCAGACGTTGAGCGACACCGCCGTAAGCGCGATGTCCCTCCTCATCAAGCCCCTGGGACAACTCCTCACCACGCTCCCGGTGGGAGCGGAGTCTCCGGGCAAGACCGCGGGGCCGAACTTCGAGTTCTACCGCACGGGCTACCTGCTGCCACACCGGCACGCCGCCTGGGTGCTCCTGCACGAGCGTCTACTCGAGCTTGCGGCCTACTGCGCCCGGTTGAGCGCAGGGCCCTCCGCCCCGGCGCAGTTGACGATGATCGGGGAGAGCTTCCGGAAGCTCTCCGGGACGCTGGAGCGGCACATCGACCTGGAAGGTGGTGAGGCTGGCTAAGACGCTCGGCGCGGGGACGCCGCTGTAAACTGTCCGGGATGCGACCTGCGAAAAGGGAGGTGCCCTCATGCTCGAGGGTAAGGTGGCCATGATCACGGGCGCGAGCCAGGGCCTCGGGCGGGCGCTCGCCCTCGCCTACGCGAAGGAGGGCGCGCGGATCGTCATCAACTCGCGCCAAAGAGAGAGCATCCGCCCGGTCGCCGAGGAGGCCGAGTCCACCGGTGCGGAGGTCCTGGCCCTCGCGGCGGACGTATCCAGGAGCGCCGACGTCGAGAGACTTGTCGGCGCGGCTACTCAAAGATTCGGCCGCGTAGATGTGCTCGTCAACAACGCGGGGGTACTCGGTCCGCGGGTCGCGATCGCGGAGTATCCGGAGGACGAGTGGCGGCGGGTCATAGAGGCGAACCTCACCGGGCCGTTTCTGGTCTCCAAGGCGGTCATAGCGCACATGCCGGACGGGGGCTCGATCGTCAACGTCGTCAGCGGGGTGAGCGTCGAGGGCCGCTCCGGGTGGGGCGCCTACTCTGTCAGCAAGTTCGGCGTGGAAGGGCTCACCCAGATCCTGGCCGCCGAGCTCAAAGAGCGCGGCATCCGCGTGAACGCCGTGGACCCCGGCGGGATGCGCACCGAGATGCGCGCCGCCGCCTACCCCGAAGAGGATCCCATGACCCGCATAACCCCCGAAGAGAACACCGGCGTCTTTCTGTACCTGGCCTCCGAGGCGTCGAAGGGCGTGACCGGAGAGCGCTTTAAAGCCCAGGAGTACAAGGGAGCGTAGACGCTTCGGAGGGCGTGCTACGCCGTCTCGACCAGCTCGGCCTGGACGATCAGGCGCTGCGAGTAGTCCGGCAGGGTGCAGGTCTGGAGGGTCAGGATATTCTTGTCCGGCACGGCCTTGGTCACGGAGAGGTCCGTGGGGCTCACGGTGAACTCTCTGAAGACCTCGTAAGTGTACCTGGTACCGTTGGCGTCGGTAATGTAGACCCGATCCCCCGCCGCGAGCTTGTTGAGGTCGAAGAAGGCCAGGAAGCTATCCGTCCTCGGGTAGCCGAGGCGGTGGCCCGCCAGGTAGACGTTCGCCTCCTCGTCCCACGGGAAGCCCGTGCCCGCGAGGTGTATGGCAGCGTGCGACCCGAGGGTCTGCAGGTTGGTGCCCGGCACGGTGGGCACGGGATCGTTCTCTAGCTGGCTCATCTTGGGGACGGTCAGCTTGAGGGTCTTGTCCTTCGGGCCGCTGGTGACGCCGCCGTCCGGAGTATCGAGCCTGGGGATGTTGAAACCGCCCGGGTCCTCGCTGTTCGTGGCGGTGCCGTCCAGGCTGCCCGCCAGAAAGAAGGAGGCTATGAGCGCGACACCCGCCGCTATCATGGTCAGGCTCAGGAGCCAGGAGACTATGGTCTTGGTCTGCGACTTCTTCATAAACCTCAGAGATTGTAACATTGGACTTGCTTACTTACCGGCGGCCCGGAGCACCGAATACGTCTTTTAGCGCTCGACGGGCAAATCCTCCCGCACCCCCCACTCGTTCCACGAGCCGTCGTAGTTGGCGAGGTTCGTGTAGCCGAGCCGGTGGAGCGCGAAGAGCGGTACCGTCGCCGCGACCCCCCCGTTGCAGTAGGCGACCAGTGGGGCGTCCTTGTCCTCGGGCACGCCCGCACCTCGCAGCTTCTCTGCCAACTCCTCGTCGGGGCGGAAGGTCCCGCTCTCGGGGTCGAAGAGGCTCTCGGCGTGGAGGTGCAAGGCACCGGGGACGCGACCGGCGCGCCCCTCGCCGCGCGCTATGGCGCCGGTGTACTGCCCCTCGTCGCGAGCGTCGAGGATGAAAACAGGGGTTGCGCCTGTATCTTTGCCCCCCCTTTTCTGCGCAACCTCTGTTTTCCCGGCGCCGCCCCCGCTCGCCGCGAGCACGTCCTCCACCCCCTTCCGCCACTCGCCCCTAGGCCTGGGGGTGAAGGCGGCGGGCTCGGGCGCGGGTACCTCCGAGGTCGTCGGATGACCCTCGGCGGACCACTTTTTCCAGCCACCGTCGAGGACGCAGGTCCTGTCGTGGCCGTAGTAGGTTAGGACCCACCAGAGGCGGGTGGCGAACTGGCCGCCGGCGTGATCGTAGACCACGACGCGCACGTCGTCGCCGATGCCCAGAGAGCCCATGAGCCTCGCGAAGCGCCCCGGTGGGGCAACTTGCACGGGGACGGGATGGTCGGGGTCGGTGATGTCGCGGGTCCAGTCCACGTAGACGGCGCCGGGGATGTGGGCCTCGGCGTACTCCTTGCGGGCCGCCACGTACTCGGCTCTCTGACGCCCCTCACCGAGGTCCGTCTTCTTTACGTAGCCCCGGATATCCACGACCCGAATGGCGGGGTCGTCGAGATGTTCCGCGAGCCAATCCGTAGTTACAAGGGGATCGAAGGCCATGCTCTACTCCTCGAAGAGGTCGTGTTCTCGGGCATAGGTTTCGGCGAGCTCGCGGGCTCTCTCTTTATCGTTCTTGCCGAGGCGGCCCTCTACGACCTCGTTCTGGAGGTAGTCTTTGAGGGCTTTGATCCAGCGTCCCGGTCCCCGGCCGAACTGCCGCATAAGCTCGTTGCCATCGAGCGGGCTCTCGAGCTTCTCGATCGCATCTTCGGCGCGCACTTTATCCACGCGGTCCTTGAGACTGCACCAGGACTCCTCGGCGATGCGCCTCCGCCGCGGGGCGCTCCCGGTGATGTCTGCGCGGGCGAGCTTGAGTAGCATGTCCACGTCCGCGAGCTCCCGCCCGCCGCGGGCGAGGTACGCATCCCGGATAAAGCGCCTGACGGCGGAGTCGCTCCAAGGGTCGCGACCCGCGGCGTATCCGTACGGGCGCATGTGGTGGGCGACGAGGTG
>JALYGY010000237.1 GCA_030776865.1 Actinomycetota bacterium
CTTCTAGGCACTTGGGTGATATGACGACATCCCCGTGTGCTGGAAGCGCCAATTTGACTTCGCCCTTTGGCCCCGATCTTGGCCCCAACCGACCCCAACAGAAACCGCCTCAGGCCGACACGCCTCGACGAGGATCTCCCGGAAATCCCGCCTGGATAGGGCATTCTCCGACATGACCCAGCACCCGGATACGTCACAGCCTCCTTAGAGCAGAATACGGCTTATGGGACCGCCAGACCCTTTGATTTGCAGGCAAATATCTAACCCTGTGTGCAGGTTTCTTTGACAGGTTGAGAGAAGGAGGAAACCCCCACTATGCTCGGTGGTGTTCCAAGCCGCCGATAACACACAGACGGGGTCTTCTTCATGGAGCTTAGAGCTTCCGCCAATAGGCTGGCAACTTTTCATACTTGGAAGCTCTCAGAGTGATTCTCAACAGGTTTGCTCTCTCCCTTCAAATCCAAGACGAAAGTAAAGAAACCCTGGCCACGCTGGTTGAAGCAGAAGAGGCACACGATAGAGACGGTGATCTCTCAGATGACCGAGCGCTACCGGGCAAAGAAGGCGCTATCCCATCCGGCCGTGGCTACGTTCCAACGAACCTCGCGCGTCGCCTCGCTGCGTCTGTGTTGGGCGTCATGGCTGCGCACTTAGCTCGCCTTGTGCGCGTACTCTGCGTGATGTGAGTAGTTTAACACAAAACTATTTGATGAAGAACATTAAATATGCTAACATTTCAATAGTGAACGTAACACAATACCTTTTGAGGTGAAGAGCAAGTGGCGAAGTTCAGTAAGATGTACCCGGCCAGCTACAGCGCGTCGGCTGACTCCGATTCCAGGAGCGAGCGGAGGCGTCGGAACAGGAGGCGTCGTCGGAACAGAGGGCGTCGGCGTCGTCGGAATCGCAGCCGGACCTAAAACTGAGAGAGGATGAGAGAGGATTCGGGCAAAGTGGGGCGGCCTCGCCGGATGGCGGGGTCGCCTGTATATTTGGTATTGGTTTTGTCCATAGAGGTAACTTGAGATGACGTACAGCACACTCAGGGCAGGCCACGGGAAGGGATGGTCCGGTGCGGTTTCGTACCGCTAAACTTTCGGAGAAGGTTCGCCGGCTTCTGGCGAGTGTGGAGGAAGACGGCGGGTTCGTGGCCGCAGCTCCCGCGGTGCCGGTGCGCGAGATCTTCCGGCGCTTCTGGCCCTATGCCCGGCCCTACCGCCGCTGGCTGCCCCTGACACTACTCTTCGTGGCCTTGGGGCCAGCGATAGAGGCGGCCACGATCTGGATGTACAAGATTCTCGTGGACGATGTCCTCGTTCGGCAGAACTTCGGGCTCCTGGGCTGGGTGGTGTTGGCCTACGTCGGGCTCACGCTGGCCGCAGGGATTGTGACGTTCTGCGACGACCTCCTCTCGGAGTGGGTCGGTGGCCGATTCACGGTGGCTCTGCGCACGGCCCTTTTCGGGCACCTTCACGACCTCTCTTCGAGGTTCTTCGACCGCCGGAGCCTGGGGGACATGGTCTCCCGCCTCTCAGACGACGTGGACGAGGTAGAAGAGCTGATGCTCTCCGGGGTGGCCTCTGCCCTGGCCTACGTGTTTCAGCTGGTCTTCTTTACTGGGGCGCTCTTCTATCTGGAGTGGAGGCTAGCGCTAGTATCGCTGTTCGTCGTGCCGCTCTTCTGGCTCGCGGCCCGGCACTTCTCGCGAAAGATCAAACGCGCGGCCCGCGAGGAGCGGCGGCGCAGCGGCTCGATCAGCGCGGTGGCCGAGGAGAGCTTGTCCAATGCTGCGCTGGTACAAGCCTACAACCGCAAGGATACGGAGGTAGAACGCTTCCACCGGGAGAACGAGGGGAGCTTCGCCGCCCAGATGGCTGCGACCCGCCTGAGCTCCCTGTTCTCGCCGCTGGTCAACCTTATCGAGCTGGCCGGCGTGATAGTGGTGATCGGGGTGGGCGCCTACGAGCTCTCGCAGGGGCGTCTCACCATCGGCGGACTGCTTGTCTTCATGGTCTACCTCAGCCAGCTCTACCGCCCCATCCGGGGCCTAAGCAGCCTGCTCAACTCCTTCTACTCCGCCTCTGCGGGCGCCGAAAGGATCATCGAGTACCTCGACCAAGAGCCCTCGGTGGAGGACAAGCCCTGGGCCCGTCCGTTGCACGGGGCCCGCGGCTACGTCGAGCTCGACTCGGTTTCCTTCTCGTACCCGGGCGCGGAGAAGCCCGCGCTTGAGGACGTCTCTTTGCGCGTGTCGCCCGGCGAGGTGCTCGCGCTCGTCGGACCGAGCGGCTCTGGAAAGTCCACGCTCGCGAGGCTGCTCTTGCGTTTCTATGACCCGGATGTCGGCCAGATAAGGCTCGACGGCCACGACATCAGGGACCTGACTTTGCGCTCGCTCAGGGGGAACGTCACGGTGTTACTGCAGGAGACGCTCGTCTTCGACGGCACCGTGCGAGAGAACATAGCCTACGGCAAACCCGGCGCCACCGAGGAGGAGATAGTCCGGGCGGCAAAGGCGGCCGACGCCCACGCCTTCATAATGGCCTTGCCCTCGGGCTACGATACGGTCGTGGGCCAAAAGGGGAGGCTCCTCTCCGGAGGACAGAGGCAGCGCGTAGCCATCGCGCGGGCCCATGATCCGGGACGCCCCGGTTCTCGTGCTGGACGAGCCCACCACCGGCCTCGACGCCGAATCGAGCCGACGGGTCATGGAACCCATGCGGCGCCTCATGGAAGGACGTACGACCATCGTTATCTCGCACAACCTCCTGACCGTGCGAGAAGCGACGGAGATCCTGGTCCTGCAAGACGGGCGCGTCGCCGAGCGGGGCGCGCACCAGGTACTGCTGGAACGTAACGGCGCCTACGCCCACCTTTATCGTCTGCATCAGACGGAGGAGAGAGCGGCACCCACGAGCTATGAGTGACTTCACCGACACGGAAGAGATCTTCGACGGTCCCCCACCGCTGGCCGCAGGTCAACAGCTCGCGCCCGGCTACGAGGTCATAGCCCACATGCGCCGGGGCAACAACCTCGACATCTACGACGTCTGGAGCGAGGAGCGAGCCTGCCGCTGCATAGCCAAGACGCTGCGTCCGGATTGCCTGGCACACAAAGATACTGTGCGCCGCTTGTTTTGGGAGGGCCGGCTCCTCAAAAGGTTCACCCACCCGCACATCGCACGCGCCTACGAGGTGTTGAAGGAGCCGCGCCCGGTCATGATCCAGGAGACCCTCACCGGGGCTACGCTCGCGTACCTGATCGACACCAGCCCCCGGCGCCTCGCCCTCTCGGACGCCGTCAACCTCGGGATACACCTGTGCTCGGCCGTCCAGTACCTCCACCGCCCCAACGTCCTGCACTTGGACCTCAAACCCTCCAACATCGTCTCCGAGCGCCAGCTGGCGAAGGTGCTCGACCTGAGCATTGCCAGGTCCCCGGGGCGGGGCAGGAAGGGGGCGGGAACGCTCCAGTACATGGCCCCCGAGCAGGTCCTCGGCGGCTTTTTGAGCCCTGCTACCGACGTGTGGGGTATAGGCGCCGTGCTCTTCGAGGCTACGACCGGCGAAGAGCCGTTCAACGCCGACGATGAAGACGACGACGAACCCGGCTACGAGCAAACCGAGCGACGGATCTCCCCGGTCCGCTCGCACCGGCGCGTTCCGGTACGCTTCGCTAACCTCGTGGAGAGCTGCCTGGAGCCGGACCCCGCGCAGCGCCCCACCGTGCAGGAGCTCATGAAGGCGCTCACGGCGTATTCCTGAAAGGGGCAACGGTGCGGCCTCTGGTCGTACATCAGAGAACGTTCCTCTGCCCCATAGAACGGGAATAAAACCTCGATCTCTAGCTTTCGGCCGTTGCCCCTGCAACCGGTTGTGCCGTACACCTGCGCAGGTGTACGGCACAAGCAACTGAAGGAGACATCCAGAAGTGAGGCCGCGGCTAGCGTTCTGGGTCAACTTGCGGCCGACCCGTGGATGATGATGAAAGACGGGCAAGGAACGCAAGAATCATTTCACAGAACCCCGTTGCGTGATGATCTATACTGCCGGGGCGAAGCAAAACGCTTCTGTTATAACTAGTCACAATCCGCTAGAGGGAGTAACGAGCTTGTCGAGCATAGCCGCCGCGTGGAGGAAGTTGCCCTGGTGGGTAGAGCCGGTGACCGTCGTGGTCGCGCTCAGTGCCTTCGGTTTGTATTCGCTCACGATCGTGATCCTCTACCCGGGGCACTACGAGGAGTACCTCTCGCCGTTCTACTCGCCGCCGGTCCCCAGGCCCGAGTGGCTACCGGGCTTTATCACGGCGCCGATGTTCGTCCTCTGGATACCCTTGGGTTTCAGGGCGACGTGCTACTACTACCGCAAGGCGTACTTTCGGGCTTTCTTCTGGGACCCGCCCGCCTGTTCGGGGAGGGCGCAGCAGCGCGAGCCACGCAGCGCCGAGAATTACAGGGGCGAGCGGGCCCTCTTCGTTTTGAACAACGTGCACAGATACTTTCTGTACGGCTCGCTCGTGGTCGTGGCCTTCCTTGCGTACGACACCGTGCTCACCTTCTTCCCGGAGGGGTCGTTCGGGATCAAGGTGGGATCCTTGATTTGGCTGGGCAACGTGGTGTTGCTCACGCTCTACACCATCTCGTGCCACTCGATGCGGCACCTGATCGGGGGTAACAAGGACTGCTACACGTGCGTCCGGGGCGGCAACGCCCGGCGCAAGGCGTACAACAGCATCAGCAGGCTGAACCTCAGGCACCCTTTGTGGGCCTGGCTCAGCCTGGGCTCGCTGCTCCTGGCGGACGTATACTTGAGGCTCATCGCGGCGGGCGTCATACCGGATTTGACGATCATAGGTTAAAGGTAGGTAGAGGTGGAGAGAGACGGACGCTCAGACGGAACAGGCGAGAGCTATGAGGTGCGCGAGCACGACGTTTTGATCATCGGCGCCGGCGGCGCGGGTCTTAGGGCCACGATCGCCGCTGCGGAGAAGGGTCTGTCGGTCGGGATCGTGTCGAAGAGCCTCCTCGGCAAGGCGCACACCGTTATGGCCGAGGGCGGCATCGCCGCTGCGGTAGGCAACGTGGATCCGGACGACTCCTGGCGCCAGCACTTCGTCGACACGCTCAAGAGCGGGAAGTTCTTGAACAACTGGCGGATGGCGGAGATCTTCACCAAGGAGGCCCCCGAGAGCGTCATCGAGCTCGAGCAGTGGGGTGCGCTCTTCAACCGCACGCCGCAGGGCAGGATCTCTCAGCGACCCTTCGGTGGGCACACGTACCGCAGGCTCTGCCACGTCGGCGACCGGACGGGCCTTGAGATGATCCGGACCCTCCAAGAGAAAGTCCTCACCACCGATGCTAGGGTCTACATGGAGACCACCGTCACCAAGCTGTTCAAGGACGCAAGCGGTCGCGTGGTCGGCGCTCTGGCCTATACCCGCGAGTCGGGCAGTTTCGTCCACTTCAAGGTCAAGGCGGTCATCATGGCGACCGGGGGATGGGGGCGCATCTTCAAGGTGACCTCCAACTCTTGGGAGGGGACCGGCGACGGCTGCGTCCTGGCCTACGACGCCGGGGCCGAGCTGGTGGACATGGAGATGGTGCAGTTCCATCCTACGGGTATGGTCTGGCCCCCCGGCGTGCGCGGCATCCTGGTCACCGAGGGCGTGCGCGGCGAGGGCGGCATCCTGAGGAACGCCGAGGGTGAGCGCTACATGGAGCGCTACGACCCCGAGAAGATGGAGCTCAGTACCCGCGACGTTGTGGCCCGGGCGAACTACACCGAGGTCACGGAGGGGCGGGGGAGCGAGCACGGCGGCGTATATCTGGACATCACGCACCTCGGCTACGACGGCATCATGACAAAGCTCCCCACCATGCACGAGCAGTTCCTCAAGCTCGCCGACATAGACATCGCGAGGGAGCCGATGGAGGTCTTCCCGACCGTCCACTACACGATGGGCGGCATCAAGGTGGACCCGGAGACGTGCGCCACCAACGTGCCGGGGCTCTTTGCGGCCGGCGAGTGCGCCGGCGGGCTGCACGGGGCGAACCGCCTCGGGGGCAACTCGCTCTCCGACCTGCTGGTCTTCGGCCGGCGAGCGGGCCTCGGAGTTGCGGGGTACGTGGAGCAGAGTAGCCATGGTACGGAGATCGAGGAGCGTGAGGTGCGGACCGAGATCGAGCGCGTCCTCGAGCCGCTGGAGAAGCCCGAGGGAGACGAGAGCCCTTACCTCATGCAGCAGGAGCTCCAGGCGGCGATGATGGAGCACGCGAACCTCATGCGCAACGAGGATTCCCTCAAGGAGGGCCTCGGGAAGGTCCTGGCGCTCAAGGACCGTCTGGGGGACATCAAGGTGGGGGGGACGCGGCTCTTCAACCCCGGCTGGCACACGGCGCAGGACATAAGGTATTTGATCCAGATCTCCGAGATCATCCTCCGTACGGCGCTCGAGCGCAAGGAGCGGCGAGGAGCGCAGTGGAGACTGGACTACGACGGCCCCGACGAGGAGCTGGGCAAGATCAACTTTATCGTCACGAAGAACGATCAGGGCGAGGTCGGTATCGAGCGGCGGGAGGTACAGCCGCTGCCGGAGCACCTGGCCTCGCTGTTCGAGGAGGAGAAGGCCAAGGCATGAGCGACGAGACTAACGGCAACGCCCCCTCCAAGGCGTACGCCCCGGTCGAGGACCCGGAGCTGGGCGCCAAGGGCGGCAAGACGGCGAAGCTCAAGATCTTCCGCGGAGACGCGAACGGTGGGGAAGAGGTCGACTACGAGTTGCCGCTGGTCGAGGGGATGGTCGTCCTCGACGCGGTCCTCTACATCCAGGCGCACCAGGCGAGCGATCTGGCGGTGCGGTGGAACTGCAAGGCGGCCCACTGCGGCTCGTGCAGCGCCGAGGTCAACGGTCGGCCCAAGCTGATGTGCAAGACGCGCGTCGAGGAGTTCGAGGGAGGGGAGATCCGGGTTCACCCCTTGAGGGCCTTCCCTGTCATAAAGGACCTCGTCTCCGACGTCTCGTGGAACTATGAGGTGTCGAAGGGGATCACTCCTTTTACCACCAGCCAGGAGGCGCCCTTCACGATGTACGAGGAGGACGTCGAGCGCCTCTACGAGCCGAAGAAGTGCATCGAGTGCTTTATGTGCCAGGACGTCTGCCACGTGCTGCGCACGCACCACAAGCACGCCCAGTTCGCCGGCCCGCGCTTTTTCGTGAGGAACCAGTGGCTCGAGATGCACCCGATGGACGAGGCGGACCGCCTTGGGGAGCTCAAGGAGAAGGACGGCCTGGGCTTCTGCAACATCACCAAGTGCTGCACGGAGGTCTGCCCGGTCGACATACACATCACCGACAACTCCATCATCCCCTTGAAGGAGCGCGTCGCCGACGAGTACTATGACCCGGCCAAGTGGCTGATGCGCAAGATCAGAGGTAGGTAACAGGTTTCAGGCTTCAGGTATCGGCTTAAGCTGTCACGAACTCATCGCGGCTTCGCTTTCGGCAAGAACCTGAAACCTGATGCCTGTAGCCTGAAGCCTACAAACAGAGCGGACGACGGGCTTCGAACCCGCGACCTCCAGCTTGGGAAGCTGGCGCTCTACCGACTGAGCTACGTCCGCGTGAGGGTGTATTCTAGCACGCAAGACGTGCCTCTTTGTCCACCATGAACCCTCCCGAGTACGAGTTCTGTCCCCGTTGCGCCGGGCACCTCGAAGGTCGGGTCATCAAGAGGGGTGAGCCGGAGCGGCTGGTGTGCGAGAGGTGCGGTTTCGTTCTCTATCTGGGACCGAAGCTGGTGGCAGGGGCCATAATCGAGTCCGACGGTGGGATACTCCTGATCCAACGCGCCATCGAGCCCGGCTACGGCAAGTGGACCTTCCCCGGCGGCTTTGTCGAGCGGGGCGAGGTCGCCGAGGCCGCCGCCGGGCGCGAGGCGCTCGAGGAGGCGGGGGTCGAGATCGAGGTCGTGGGCATCGTGGGCCTCTACACCTATGAGGAGCAGATCCCGGCCATCGCCGTCTTCGCAGCCCGGCAGACGGGCGGCGAACCGGCGGCCCTGGACGAGACGCTTGACGTAAAACGGTTCCCCCGCGGCGAGCTGCCCTGGCCCGAGATGGCCTTCCCGAGCAGCGAGCAGGCGCTCAAAGATTACCTGCGCAAGTTCTAGCCCTCGGCCGAGAGGACCTCTTCTACGGCGGCCACGATCTGAGGCTCCTCGGCGAACCGCCCCACCCCGGGTTCCTCCTCCGTGGAGGCCATGAGCCCTCTCTCTGGACCAACAAAGCGGTGGCCCCAGTCTCTCAAGGTCTCGACGTTGCGTCTCGTGGCAGGACTACTCCACATCTCCGGGTTCATAGCCGGGGCCCAGAGTACCCTCTTCGCGCCGGCGAGTATGGTGGCACAGAGCAGGTCGTCGCCGAGGCCGATGGCGGCCCTCGCCAGCGCGTCGGCGGTCGCCGGGGCGACGAGGACTACATCGGCCCAGCGGGCTAACGAGACGTGCTCGACGCGGCCGGAGCGCTCCCACCAGGTCTCGTCGGTGTGGACGCCTTCTCCGGCGGCTATCGCCAGGGTCTCCTCGGGGACAAAGCGGAAGGCGGCCCCGGTAGCGATCACTCTTACCTCGTGACCGGCCTCTCTCAGGCGGCGGATCACGCCCGGCGCCTTGTACGCCGCGATGCCGCCCGTGACCCCGACGAGTACCTTCGCCACGTGGTTAGTATATAAAGCACGGAGCTGGAAGCGAGGGGCAAGATCTCGTGCAGCCCCGGCGGCGAATCCTCGCTAAGATGGTAAGGGCTGTGAAACGGACCCTCAAAGGCAAGGTTGCCGTCGTGACCGGCGCTTCGGGCGGAATAGGGGAGGCGACGGCGCGGGAGCTGGCGTCACGGGGTGCTGTGGTGGTGCTCGCCGCGCGGGCCGCGGAGAAGCTGGAGGCTCTGGAGAGGGAGATCTCCGCCCCCGGCGAGCGGGTGCTGGCCGTGAAAACCGACGTCTCGGACAGAGGCTCCGTCGAGGCGATGGTGGGGGAGACGGTGGAGGCGTTCGGCACTCTGGACATCCTGGTCAACAACGCCGGGCTCGGGCTCTCCGGGCGCGTCGCGGAGCTGCGCCTCGAGGATTTGCGGCACGTCTTCGAGATCAACACCATAGGGCCGCTGAACTGCGTCCAGGCGGCGTTACCGCACATGAGGAGGGGGGGATGCATCATCAACGTCTCCTCGGTCGTGGGCCGGCGTTCGATCCCGAAGGTTGGCGGCTACTGCGCTACGAAGTTCGCCCTGAACGCGCTCTCGGACTCCTTACGCGTCGAGATCGCCGACAGGGGCATAAGCGTCACCAGCGTCTATCCGGGCACGACCCGCACGGCCTTCCGGGAGAACTCCCGGCGCACAGGAGGCGAGAAGCGCGGCTGGCGCCCGAGGGGCGTGATGCCGGAGACGGTGGCAAAGAGGATAGCGGACGCCGCCGAGAGAGGCCCCCGCGACGTGTACATCAGGGCCTCCGACCGGCTCTTTATCGCGGGCACCATGCTCTTCCCCGGCCTCGCCGACCGCCTTCTCTCCCGCTGGGCCAAGGACTAGCTGGAATGAGCTTCGAGAAGAGCGCCCTGGCGAGGCTCAGGCGCTCCCGCGGGGAGGCCGACCGCTCCTTAGGGCTCGTGCGGGAAGCCGAGAGGGTGGCCCGCCGTTTCTCGGGGCGTCTCTTCGGCTCTCTGGAATATACGGCGGCTCTCGGGAGGGAGGCGGGCTTCGAGGTCGAGACCGCGCACGAAAATGAGACCTTCAGACTCCGGATCTCTGCCGGACCCGGTGCGGGGGCGGCGGCTACGTTCGGTCGCCTTGAGGGGGCGGCGGCGGAGACGGACGAGGAGCTGATGCACGAGGAGTTGAGCCGCTACATCCTCGACCCGTCCGGCTACTCGGGCCGTATCCTCGGCTGGTCGGAACAGGTGGGGGAGAGCCCCTGCCAGATCTTCGCCGTCTACCGGGACGGCGTCTGGAAGACCAGGGGCGTCTTCGTGGAGAAGGCGCGCGGCAAGGTAGACGACCCCGACGAGGTCCTCAACGGTTTCTGTCTCAGGGTTCTCGGGCGGCTCGTAGACCTCGCCGCGCCCACCGGGGGCTCGGGTCGGCGGTGGGGCGAGGGTCCGTATACCCCAGCGGACCTCCGGGACGGGAAGATGTTTCCGACCCAGACGCGCTGGTTCAAGTAGGTTGGGCGCGTTGAATAACTGGGCATCAGGCTTCAGGTAAATTGGCTGATGCCTGTAGCCTGATGCCTGAAGCCTGCTCGTCGCTAGTCCTCGAACTCCGGCACGGAACGGACCGCGTAGCTCGCGAGGTCGTCCCTTGTGGTCGGTTTCGGCGCGAGGAGGTTGTGATGGACCAGTTCCTCGAAGGCTCCCACTATCTCCGCGTCGGAGCAACTCTTGAGGGCGTTGCGGAGGTCTTGGCGGTTGATCTCGCCGTGCCCGAGGAAAGAGCAGAGGCCGGCGTAGAGGACGCGGGCGGCCGGGGAGAGGGGGAGGGACCAGATCTCCGGCTCGTACCAGAAGTCCCCGATCCCCGCGGCATTCTGTGGGCGCTCCCCGCGCGTGTCGAAGAGGAGCGTTACCTCCGGCAGTCTCTCTACCACTAAAGAATGGTGCGGACCGTCTCGCCGACGGTGGGGGTGTGTATCTTGTGGTTCGGGGCCAGCCGGAAGGCCAGGTCGCTTATACGGCGCTTGGAGCCGTGGATCAGGATGATCTGGCGCGGACTGAGCCGCTCTGTTATGTCGAGCAGCTCGTCCTGCGTGCAGTGCGCCGCGAAGCTGACCCGCTCGACCCTCCACTGCTCCTCCTCACCGGCGGCGTGGTGCGTTCCGTATGAGGAGGCTGCGTTGGACGGCAGGATCACGGCGTTTTTCGCGCTCTTCTCCAGGCGCTTGCGGTAGAAAGCCGATGCGCCGCCCTGCATCGTGACCGGCGAGGCGATGATGGCGCACGGGTTCGAGAGGATGCGCTCGCGCGCCTTGTCGTCGTTGGCCACCGCCCGGATGTTCTCGGAGAAGAAGATCTCCCTCGGGTCGGTGTGCTGCAGATAGGGCTTCATGTACCCCAGCTGCTCGGCGTAGAGCCTCTCCGAGGTCGTCACCACCGAGCCGTCCACGTAGATAAAGACGTCGCGGTCGAGCCCGTACTCCCCCCCGTAGTGCTTGAGGCCGAGGATGATCTCCTGCGCCTGCCCCAGGGCGTAGGTCGGGATGAGCACCGTGCCACCCCTCTTGAGGACCGTGTCGTTTATGACCTCCACCATCTTCTTGATCGACTCGGAGAAGGGTTGGGGTTTCTGATCGGCTAGAGTGGCTTCCATGATCAGGAGGTCTATGTCCCTTACCTCCGGCAGCCGGGCCGACGGGATGGAGAAATGGTCCTCCATGCAGATATCGCCGGTGTGGAACACGGTGGCGGAACCGGACCGTAGCAGCACACTCGCGGCCCCCAGGATATGGCCGCTCTCGGTGAGCGTGACCTCCGCGTTGCCCACCTCGAAGGGCTTGCCGAAAGGGATGGGGACGAGCCTCTTCTTGACCTCGTGGATCGGCGGCCCACCCGGAATACCCCCGCCCATCGCCGCGTGGTCGTTGAGCGCGCTGACGATGAGCTTGGCGGAGGGTGGGGTGCAGTAGATCGGAAGCTCCGGTCGGTCCCGAACCAGCAGCGGCAGCGCGCCGCAGTGGTCCAGGTGCGCGTGCGTTACCACCGCCGCGTCGAGCCCGTCGAGCCTCTCGAAGTTCGGTGCTACGGGCCCCCGGCCGTTGGGCTTGATCCCGGCGTCAACCAGCACCCTCGTCGTGCCGAAGTCCAGCAGGTGGCTGCTGCCGCCCACCTCCCCGGCCCCGCCTAAAGCCCGAAAAGAGAGCGTCGGCCGGGGCCTCGCGCGAGCCTCGACCCTGGGGATAGCGGCGTCGTCCGCCGGCACCTCGGCCGGGCTGGCTAAGGGGGGGTCCGTATCCTCGGTGTCCTCCCCTGCGGGCTGAGGGGCGGGCGTCCGAGATTCCCGCAAGTCGGCGTGAGCCGCCAGCACCTTGCTCATGAACTCCAGCAAGCGAGCGGTTCGAGCCGTGGAATCGAGGGAGTTGGGCAGCGCGCCGACCTCGTTCTTGACGACCCGCACCAGGAGCTCCCCGAAACCTTTGTCGGTGAATCGGGCGTTGCGCAGGGCGTTCTGAATACGGTCCCTCTCCGCGATCACCTGCCCGAGTTCATCGTGGAGCTCCTCGACACGCTCGGCGGCCCTGGAGTAGGCCGAGCGCTCGCTCTCCAGCGCCCGCTCGAGCTGGGCGGCGCGCCGTTCCAGCTCGGCGATGCGCTCATCGAGCTGGCTCCGCAGGTCGACGGCCGTGGCGGCGCGCTCTTCCGCCCTCCTCACCAGCGCAGAGGCGCCCTCGCGCTCGCCGGTAAGGACGTCAACCTCCTCGGCGAGGGCCGCAGCCCGTTCTTTGGCGGCCCGCGAGACGAAGGAGAGTTGCTCGTTCTCCTGCTTGAGGCGTCCCAGCTCGGCCTCGAGCTCCCGGACACGGGCGTCGTCGGAGGCTCGCTTCTCGGCCTGCTGGTGCTCCTCCCTCCAGGCCCGTATAAGGGTCTCGACGGCCTCTTCTTTCGGCTCCTCCTCGGCGCTCAAGGCCGCCAGGAGCAGGCCCTCCGTGGTGTGGGCCCTGCTGAGTTCTTCCACGTTGTCCGGGGATAGATCCTCGAGAACCTCGAAGGTTTCGGGTGGTATCTGCTCCTGAATGGCGGTGCGAAAAGCATCCCACGCGACGGCGTCCTGCGTAATCTTGCGCGCGATGCCGCGCAGGAGCGGGGTGCGGGTGCCGGACTTGCGGGTCAGGGCATCGGCCTGGATGCCGCGGGGGAGGAGCACCTCCTCGAGCCCGGGTAAGTTCTTGCAGAGTTCCGCCAGCGCACGGCGGGTATCCAGGCGCGCGAGACGCCTCCGGACTAGCTCATCCGGCAAATCCTTGGGCGGCAGTCGGCCGGGCGGGGACTCAGCAGCGTTCTCGTCGGAGCCTCCGGCCTCAGTTCCTCCGTCTTTGGGTATGGGATCTGACATGGCGACTCCCTCCGCGAATGTGAGCTTTGTATGACACTTTCATACGTCCGTGATTCTATCACGGCGCCCCTTCTATCCCGTACGGACCTCGTATACACTCCGGGTGTATGTCCGCGGCAGAGAACAAGGTAAAGATACGGGCGTATTCCCCCGGCAGGTACCCCATCCTGGTGGTCGAGGTTGCGGACGGAGGACTCCGTACGATCTACTTCGAGACCGGTTACGACCTCGAGAGCGCCAAAAAGGTTGGAGAGGACTGGCTCCGGGAGAACGCCATCGGCCGCCACAGCTTCGTCGAGTCGAACCCGCCGCTAGAGATCTCAGCCTCGTCCCTGAAGGATTACGTTAGCCGGGAACTTCTCGGGGATTAGATCGGGGAAGCAGACTTAGGCCAACCCTCACTCTTTGTTGCCTCTTCCGCTGTTCCCCTTGTCTTCTTCGTTGGCGTCTTGCGCCTCTTCCCTGGCCTCTTCCCTGGCCTCTTGCGCCTCTTTCCTGGCCTCTTTCCTGGCCTCTTGCGCCTCTTTCCTGGCCTCTTCCCTGTCCTCCGCTGCCGGATCGGGTTCGGGGGGAGGTCCGCTGCTGTAGTAGATGGTCACGGTGGTGCCCGGATCTACCAGCGTTCCCGCCCCCGGTTCCGTTGAGAGGGCGGTGCCTTCGGGCTCGTTGTCCTCGACCTCGAAGGTGGTGTACCTGAGACCCGCGTTCACCACGGTCTGTTGGGCCGTCTGGAGGTCCATGCCGAAGACCTCCGGAACCTCGACCGGCTCGGGACCCAGGCTAACCGTAACGTTCACCGCGCTCCCGGGCTCCACGCTCTGTCCCGCCGCCGGGTCCTGATAGAAGATCAAGCCCTGCGCCAGCTCGGCGTTGTATTCCTCGCTCACCGCGCCGATCTCCAGGCCGACGCCCCCGAGTACCGCCGCTGCCTGATCGGGGTTGTTGCCAGAGAGGTCCGGAACCTGCACGGACGAAGGTCCGGTCCCTACGATGAGGGTCACCTCCGAGCCGACCTCCTCTGACGTACCGCCCCCCGGAGTCTGGCCGATGATCCGACCCTCCTTCTCGAAGGAGCTCTCCCTCTCCTGCACCGCGACCGTAAAGCGCGCGTTCTCGAGGGTCTGGGCGGCCGCGGCGCGCTTCTGGCCCACCACGTTCGGCACCTCGGCCACCTGCGTCCCGACGACGACGACCGAGATGGTCGAGCCCTTCTCGGCCCTGCCGGCCTCCGGTCTCTGGCTCAGGATGGTGTCTACGGGGTTTTCGTTCGCGACCTCGTCCTCGACCCGGATGTCGAATCTGTCTCCGACCTGGTTTTCGGCCTCGTCCAGCGTCTTGCCTACCAGGTCGGGGACCGCGATCGGCGGAACCTGTTCTTCTTGCTGGCGGTCCTGGAGGAGCTGGTATCCCGCCCAGGCCAGCGGGATCACAAGCAGTAGCGCCAGAAGGGCCAGGATCACGGGGGCAAACCTCCGGCGTTTTTCGTTTCTGCGTCCCCCGTAGGGAGGGGGCGGAGGGCCGACCCTTGTAGTAGGCGCGGGCGGCATGAGCCGGGTGATCATCTCGGTCGTGGCGTTCGCCGGCTCCAGGCCCGCTGCGACGCGTTCGAGGTCTTCTATGAGCTCGGCGTCGCTCGCGTAGCGGTCTGCGGGGTCCTTGGCGAGCAACCGGACCGTTACGGCGTTTATGCCCGCAGAGATCGAGGGGTCTCTCTCCATCGGCGGGCTCAGGCGCCCGTTGACGTGCTTCATCGCGATCCCTAAAGGCGTGTCCGCATCGTAGGGCAGCTCGCCGGTTAGCATCTCGTAGAGGACTACCCCTAAAGAGTAGAGGTCGCTCGCGGGCCCCACCGGCTCGCCCATGGCCTGCTCGGGCGAGATGTAATGCGCGGTGCCGAGGATGGAGCCGGTCCTCGTCATGGTAGAAGAAGACGCCGCCCTGGCAATGCCGAAGTCCGTGACCTTCACGTCCCCAGACTCGGTGATGAGGATGTTGTGCGGCTTTATGTCGCGGTGGATTACGCCCCGCTCGTGGGCCGCCCGCAGGGCCTCGGCGATCTGCAGCGCCACGGCCGCCGCCGTGCGGGCCGGCAGGGCGCCCTTGCCCATGATCCTGTCCTTTAGGGTGCCCCCGGGGAGGTACTCCATGGCTATGTAGTAGGTCCCGTCCTCAGACTCACCCCTGTCGAAGATGGAGACTATGTTGGGGTGGGAGAGGGCAGCGGCGCTCTGGGCCTCGCGCTTGAAGCGCTCGACAAACTCCTCGTCGCTCGCGTAGCGGGTGCTCATGACCTTCAGGGCGACGTCCCTATCGAGGATGTTGTCGTGGGCGAGGTAGACATCGGCCATCCCGCCGCTGCCCAGCGGCTTGACTAAGCGGTAGCGATTGTCTACGAGCTGTTGCATGACCTTGGCATTATAGCCTTATCCGGCGCCACCCTTCAGGTACGCCTCTATGACGCGGTCGGCGATGGGCAGGGCGGCGTCGTCACCCTCGCCCCCGTTCTCGACCATGGCGCAGACCGCGATCTTGGGGTCGTCCGCAGGGGCGAAGGTGATCCACCAGGAGTGGGGGGCGCCGGGAGGGGCCTCCGCGGTCCCGGTCTTGCCGGCCACTTTGACGCCGGGGACCTCGGCCGTGGTCAGCCCACCCTCGGTTACGACCTTCTGCATCATCACGTTGAGTTCGCGCGCCGTCGGTGCGGGGAGCGGCTCGTGGCGCACGCTGGGGGTCGGCCTCTCGAGGATGATCCCGTCCGGCGAGCGGACCTCGCGCACCAGGCGAGGATCCATCATCTCCCCGTCGTTGGCTATGGTCGCGGCGACGAGGGCCATCTGGAAGGCGTTGGAGCTGGTCTCGCCTTGGCCGAAGGCGGTCTGGGCCGTGGTCCCCGGGGTCCACTGGGAGGGCGGGGTGTCCCCCAGGTTGCTCGCGGTCACCGGCAGCGGGAACCCCTCGTAGGAATCGCCGTAGCCGAAGTCGTGGGCCATCTGCGCTAGGTCCTGCGCCCCGACTATCTCCACCCCGATCTTGGCGAAGATGGCGTTTATGGAGAAGACGAGGGCCTCCGTAAAGGTTACCTGGCCGTATACCTTACCCTTGTAGTTGTTCACGGTGTACCCGGGCAGCTCGTAGGTTCCGTCGTCGACGAAGGTCTGCGTGGGGCTCACCCCGGCTTGGAGAGCAGCCGCGGCCGTTATGACCTTGAAGGTCGAGCCCGGCGGGTAGAGCGACTGGACGGCCCGGTTCAGGAGGGGCGAGTCCGGGTCTCTAGCGAGCTCGGGGAAGGTCTCGTCTATGTTGTTCGGGTCGAAGGAGGGGTGGGAGGCGAGCGCCAGGATCTCACCGTTCTTGGGGTCGATGGCGACGACGGCGCCCCTGCCCGTGACGCTCGAGGCGAGCCCCTCGTGGGCGACGCGCTGCAGCTCCGGGTCGAGGGTCAGGACCACGTTGTTGCCGGGCTGGGGTCCGCCGGAGATCTGGTTTATCAGCTCGTCCAGGGTAGCGGGCTCCGCCGTGCCGGAGAGGTTGGAGTTCTCCCCGATCTCGATGCCGGTCGCCCCGTACTTGGTGCTCCAGTAGCCCACCACGTTCGCGTACAGCTCTCCCTGCGGGTACGTGCGATCGTAGACGGTGCCGCTCTCGCGCCCCAAGCTCTTGGCCAGCACCGTCTCGCCGTCGCCAGCCAGGATCAATCCCCGCGGCACCGAAACCGCCCGCTGGGTCTGGAGCCCGTTCTCCGGGTCGTTGGCTAGAGATTCCCTGGCGTAGACCTGCCAGTAGGCCATCATCCCCACCAGCGCGACGAAGCCGGCCACGAACACGTAGAAGGTCCGCCGGACGTGGGTGTTCACGGGGCGCCCTCGTAGAGAGGCTCCTCGGCCTCGCGCCGCCCGGCCTTCTCGGAGATGACCAACAGAAGGGCCGTCAGGACGAAGTTCCCCACCACCGAGGAGCCGCCGTAGGAGACAAAGGGTAAGGTGATGCCGGTCAGCGGGATCGCCTTCGTCACCCCGCCGACGATGATGAGCGTCTGGAGGGCGAACATGGCCGTAAGCCCGAAGGCGAGAAGCTTCGAGGCCTCGTCCGCGGCGAGGAGCGAGATCTTGATCCCCCTGTAGACAAAGACGAGAAAGGCCAGGAGCACCGCCGTCGCTCCTACCAACCCCAGCTCGCTGGCTATGGCCGAGAAGATAAAGTCCGTCTCGACCTCGGGTATGGTCTGGGAGAAGCCCGCCCCCAGGCCCGTCCCCGTAAGGCCGCCATCGGCGATGTTGAAGATGCTCTGGAGGATCTGGAACCCCGCCCCGTCCGGATCCTGCCACGGGTCGAGCCAGCTCTGCACCCTGAGCTGCACGTGGCCGAAGAGATAGTACGTCACGAGCGAGCCTAGTGCGAACAGCAGCGTGCCGAGCATGACGTAGGCGATGCGCCCCGTCGCGGCGTAGAGCATCAACAGCGGGACGGCGAAGAAGAGCAGGCTGCTCCCCAGATCCTTCTCGAAGACCAGGAGGCCCAAAGAGGCCACCCACACCAAGGCGACCGGACCGAAGTACTTGAGCGCCGGTATCTGGAAGCCTAAGAAACTGCGGCTCGTAGCCGTCATCACGTCGCGCTTTTCGGCCAGATACCCAGCGTAGAAGACCACGAGGGCGATGCGCG
>JALYGY010000238.1 GCA_030776865.1 Actinomycetota bacterium
AAGACCACGAACTTCGGGGCCTTCGTCGAGCTGACGCCGGGCCGGGACGGCCTGATCCACATCTCCCGCCTCGCGCCGGGCAAGCAGCGGGTAGATCGGGTCGAGGACGTGGTGAACGAGGGCGACCGCGTGAAGGTGCGGGTGCTCGAAATAGACAAGCAGAACCGCATCTCACTCGAGAAGCTGGAGGACTAGGCCCTTGAGCGATCCCAACGTCAGGAAGAAGGAGCTTCCGGGGGGACTCCGCATCTTCTGCGAGCCTCTGGAGGAGGCGACCAGCGTCTCTTTAGGGGTCTGGATCCGGGCCGGCAGCCGCGACGAGAGGGACGAGGTCGCGGGCATCACCCACCTGATGGAGCACATGCTCTTCAAAGGGACCCCCGATATGGACGCCCTCGGCGTGGCGCAGGCCTTCGAGAGCATCGGCGCCCAGGAGAACGCGGCGACCGGCGAGGAGTACACCGTCCTCTATGCCCGCTTTTTGCCCGAGCATCTAGGCCGGGCGCTCGACATCATGAGCGACATGGTGCTGCGGCCCACGCTCGCCGACCTCGAGCGCGAGCGGGAGGTGATCGTCGAGGAGATTCGGATGTACGAGGATAGGCCAGATCAGATGGCCGACGAGTACCTCTCGGCCCTGATCTTCCACGACGATCCTCTGGGGCGCCCGATCATCGGCTCTGCCGAGACCGTCCGCGGCGTGGACCGCGACATCCTGAGAACTTTTCACCAGAGCACGTATACTGCCCCCAACGTCTTCGTGGTGGCGGCGGGCAGGCTCGACCGGGAGGAGCTCGAGCAGATGGTGGAGGAGAAGCTCTCGGGCCTCCCGCTCGGTGAACCGTTCGTCCGCGAGGCTGACCCGAAGGCTCCCGAGAGTCGCTTCTTCTACAAACACAAGGAGACCGAGCAGTATCATGTCTCTCTAGGCTCTTTAGGCATCCCGGCCAAGAGCGAAGACCGCTACGCCATGGCGGCCCTCAACAACGTGCTCGGTGGCGGGATGAGCAGCCGGCTCTTTCAGGAGGTGCGGGAGAAGCGTGGGCTCGCCTACGCGGTGTACTCCTACCACCAGGGCTACTCGGACGCCGGGGCGATCAAGACCTACGTCGGATCCACCACCGGTAACGTTGAGGAGGCCGTGAGGATTATCGCCCAGCAGCTGCATAGAGTCCAGGAGGAGGCGGTCAACGAGGAGGAGCTCTACCGCACCAAGCAACAGCTCAAGAGCTCGACGCTCCTTGCCCTCGAGAGCACCCCCGCGAGGATGAACCGCATCGGAAGAAGCGTCATAACCGGCACGGAGCTCTTGATCCCCGAGGCGATCGCCGCCCGCATCGAGGCCGTAAGTGCCGACGACATACGGCGCCTCGCCAAGGAGCACCTGAACCTGAACCAGATGTACCTCTCCGCCGTCGGTCCCAAGGAACTCGACCTGGGAAGGTACCTGAATGGAAAGCAGGCTTCAGGGGAAACTGACACCCGAAACCCGAGACCTGAAGCCTCCGATACGAGGAGGTGATTCGAACTGCTAGACGACAAGACCTTGCAGGTGGTGCCCCTGGGTGGGCTGGACGAGATCGGCAAGAACATGACCGCCGTGCGGCAGAAGAGCGGCATGATCTTGGTGGACTGCGGCCTGGCCTTCCCCGACGAGGAAATGCCGGGGATAGACCTCGTCCTGCCGGACTTCACCTACCTCCGGGAGCACTCGGACGAGATCCGCGCAATAGTCCTCACCCACGGCCACGAGGACCACGTGGGCGCCCTCCCTTACGTGCTGCGGGAGATCAGTGTTCCGGTCTACGCAACCAGGCTCACCCTCGGGCTCGTGCGGAGCAAGCTGGAGGAGTTCGGCATCAAGAGAGTCGACCTCCGCGAGGTGAACGCCGGCCAGAAGGTCGACGTCGGCGGCTTCGGCCTGGAGTTCGTCGAGGTCAACCATTCCATCCCGGATGCGGTCGCCATCGTCATCCGCACCAGCGCGGGCCTGATCGTGTTCTCCGGGGACTACAAGATAGATCTGACACCCATCCAGGGCAACCCGATGGACCTGAGTCGCCTCGCCTCTTTAGGCGAGGAGGGCGTGCTCGCGTACTTCGGGGATTCGACCAACAGTGAGAGGCCAGGCTACGTCCCCTCCGAACGTCTGGTGGGGAAGACCTTCAACGAGATCTTCGAGAGGACGGAGGGCAGGATCATCGTCGCCTCGTTCGCCTCGCACATACACCGCATCACCCAGGTGGTCGAGGCGGCCAAGAACCACGACCGGCTCGTCGGCCTCACGGGCCGCTCCATGATCCGCAACGTTCACATCGCCCGCGACCTGGGATATCTCGATCTACCGGATACGATGCTCGTGGACCAGCGGGACCTCAAGCGGATCCCCGACAGTGACATAGCCGTCCTCACCACCGGGGCCCAGGGGGAACCTCTGGCGGCCCTCTCCCGTATCGCCAGCGCTACCCACCGCACCATCGAGGTCGGCCCGGGGGACGTCGTTATCATCGCGGCACACCCGATCCCCGGCAACGAGCGGGGCGTCTCACGCACCATCAATAACTTGATGAAGCGCGGGGCCGAGGTCTTCTACAGCCCGTTGTTGCCCGTTCACGTCTCCGGGCACGCCGCCCAAGAGGAGCAGAAGCTAATCCTCTCGCTCCTCAAACCCCGCTACCTGGTGCCCGTCCACGGCGAGTTTCGTCACCTCCGACACCACGCGGACACGGCGATGAGACTCGGGATCCCCGAAGAGAACATCTTGATTCTCGAGAACGGCGGAAGGGTCGAGTTCAGAGCCGGCGAGGCCCGCAGGCTGGACAACGTCCCCTCCGGCATGTTCCTCGTGGACGGGGGCGGCGTGGCAGATACCTCCGAGGCGATCATGCGCGAGCGACAACAGCTCTCGGAGGAGGGCATGTTTATCGTCGTCGCCAGGCTGAACGCCCAGACCGGCGAGCCCCTAGGACCGCCGGACCTGATCTCACGCGGCTTCGTAAGCTCGCAGGGGGCGAACGGCCTCGTCCAGGAATCCATCAAGGTCGTCGGCCGCACCCTGGAACGCACCGCCAGCCGACACGTTACCGACTGGGGCGAGCTGAAGAACGCCATCCGCAGAGATCTCTCCAGCTTCCTCTCCCAGCGTACCCGCAAACGCCCAATTACCTTCCCGCTAATAGTAGAGGTCTAGGCCCAACTCTCTACCACATGTTGTAGTTGACGTTTAACTGCAGGCTTATGCATTAGACTTAGGCCGTGGCTAACAGCAAGCGCGCGCCGACAAAGCCGCGAAAAAAGGGCACCGGCAGGAAGGGATCCGGCAAACGGAGGACCCGCAAGAAGTGGGGTGGTCTTCTTTTGCGGGCAGGGGACCGCATCGGCGCGGTGGTCTCCCGGGAAGTGGTGGGGGGGGTGCTCCTCGTTGCGGGCCTGTTCTTCACCGCTGCGTTCCTGAGCGGGAGCGGTGCGTTTCTCGGAGAGGCGGGGCTTGTTGGGGCCACGCATCTTATGGGCGTCGTCGGGCTCTCGCTAGCCCCGCTCGCGGTCGTCGCCGGCGTTCTGCTTCTGCTGGGGCGCCTGCCGGGACGCCGGACGCTGGGGGTTGCGCTGCTGCTCGTTGCGGGTGCGACTACGCTAGCGACGACGCTGCCCCGCGAGCAGCGTTTCTCGAGCGAGTTCTACTCGGAGGCAGGAGGCCTCGTCGGCAGCGGTCTCTACGGCGCCGTTTACTGGGTTGGGGGGGTGATCGGGGGGGCGCTGGTGCTCTGCCTGCTGTACGTTCTGGGTCTCGGTATGCTCACCGGGGTGAGCCCCGGGTCGGCCGTCGCCGCGGTGAGGGGTGGGGCGGAGGCGCTTCTGAGCAGGCTGCGCGAAGGGCGCAAGAGTAGCGGTACGGTTGCGGAGAAAGGGCCTCACGGCCCTCCTGCTGGAGATCAGGCTGCAAAGCGCGGTAGTGAGGGGGCCGGAGATCCGGGCGAGGACGGGTCCGAGACGAAGGAGCTAGAGGTCGTGCTGCCCGTTCGGCGGGAGGATGCCCCGTTCGCCGGGCAGGGCGAGACTATTTTCGGGGAGTACACCGCGCCTTCGCCCTCGCTGCTGAATCTGGGTCGACGAGACCCCGAGCACGACGCTGAGGAGACCAGCCGCCGGCTCACGAGGGCGCTCTCTGACCTTGGCGTGGAGGCGCAGGTGCTCAGGGCCGTCGTCGGCCCGCGGGTGACCCGCTACGAGCTACGCTTGGGGAGCGGCGTCAAGGTGGGAAAGGTGCGCAACCTCCAGCAGGACATAGCCTACGCCCTGGCGGCGACCGAGGTGCGCATACTCGCCCCGATCCCCGGCAAGAGCGCCGTCGGCGTCGAGGTCCCCAACACCCGGCCGGCGAAGGTTACCCTGGGGGATGTCTTCCAGGAGTACCCCGAAGCCAACGACTGGACGCTGCCGGTGGGCCTGGGCAAGGATATCTCCGGTCGGGCGGTATTCTTCGATCTGGCCGACATGCCGCACCTGCTCGTCGCCGGGACCACCGGCAGCGGCAAGAGCGTCATGCTCAACTCCCTGTTGACGTCGCTGCTTCTGACCACCGACCCCAGGCAGGTCAAGATGGTGCTCATCGACCCCAAGAGGGTCGAGCTCACCCATTTCGGGCGCATCCCGCACCTCATCACCCCGGTGGTCACCGACGTCAAGAAAGCGGCGAATGCGCTTACGTGGGCCGTCTCAGAGATGGAGCGCCGCTACGAGGTGCTGGAGAAGACGGGGGTCCGGTCGCTGGAGGGCTACAACGCCAGGAGCGAGACGAATATGCCCTACGTCTTGATCGTCATAGACGAGCTCGCGGACCTCATGATGCAAGCTGCGGTCAAGGTCGAGGACGCGGTGATCCGGCTCGCCCAGAAGGCTCGGGCGGTGGGATTGCACCTCGTTGTCGCCACCCAGCGGCCCAGCGTCGACGTGATAACCGGCATGATCAAGGCTAACGTCCCCAGCCGCATAGCATTCGCCGTCTCCAGCCAGGTGGATTCGCGGGTGATTTTGGACTCCCCTGGGGCCGAATCCTTGCTCGGGATGGGCGACATGCTCTTCAAGCCCGTCTCGGCTCTGCGGCCCTCGCGGGTGCAGGGAGCTTTTATCTCCGAGGCAGAGGTGGAGCGGGTGGTCTCGGCGGCCGTCGAGGCGGGCAAGGGGCGTGCCGAACCGAGCTACGTCGAGGAGGTGACGGAGCCGAGGTCCGATCCCAAAGAGGCCGAAGAGCCAGACGATGAGTTGCTCCCGGAGGTGGCGAGCTTCGTCGTTGCGACGCAGCAGGCCTCGGTGAGCGCCGTGCAGCGGCGTTTCAGGGTCGGGTACTCCAGGGCAGGCAGGATCATCGACGCCCTGGAGCGCAAGGGCGTCGTCGGGCCGCACGAGGGTTCCAAGAGCCGCTCGGTCGTGGCCACGGAGATCGACCTCGAGGCGATCTTCGGCGCGAGCGGCGGCGGGGGCGCGAGGGTAGATCCCGGGGAGGAATGATAGCTTTTGTGATACGCTTCTATACGTCATGGAAGACCAGCAGGGCACTTTCCACTCACCCAACGGAGACGCCAAGATCGGCCAGGTTTTGGAGGCGGCTCGCAAAGAGAGGGGCCTTACCCTCGAGGAGGTCGAACACGCGACCAAGATCCGCAAGCGCTACCTGGTCGGCCTCGAGCGCGAGGACTACGGGGTGCTCCCCGACACCGTCTACGCCCGGGGCTTTCTCAAGACCTACGCGAACTATCTGGGTCTCGATGGGGAGGAGCTCTCGCGCGAGTTCAAAGACCGCAGGAGGCCGAGGCGGGAGCGCGGGATCTCTTACGGCGCACCGAAGAAAAGCGAGTTCGATCGGCCCCTGATCAACCCCGGCGGGCTTGATACGCCCCGCCCGCGCAGGACCGTCTCGGGGGGCACGATCTTTGCACTGTTCGTAGCCCTCCTCGTGCTCGCCGCGGTCGTGGGTGCGCTGTACTACGTGGGCCGGGGCGTCCAGCTCTCCGGTGACCCCTCCGAGGAGCGAGCCGCCGACGATTCGAAGCCCGGCGGAGAGGGAGCAGCCGAAGGGCGCGGCAGGGGGGAGGCCCCGACCGGCGGCACAAAGGGCGCCGCCGGGACGGGCGGTGCCGAGCCCAAGCCAGATACTCTGGCGGTCGAGGTTAGCGTCGAAGGGTCCCCGTCCTGGTTGAGCGTCCTGGCAGACGGGACCCTGGCCTACGAGCAGATCGCGCAACCCGGTTTCTCGCAGACCTTCGAAGCGCAGCGCGAGATCAGCATCCGCACCGGGAACGCCGGCGCCGTCGGGGTGGAGGTGAACGGCCAGGATCTGGGCAAGCTCGGAGAGAGCGGCGAGGTTCTGACCAGGGACTTCACCCTGAAGAGCGCCTCCTGAAAACCAACCCCAGTAGCGCATCTCATGCGCCCTTGGGAGCCCGCACCCCCTACAGTATAATCGTTTGCAGTAGATGCCGATTACACCGGTTGGCACGGTCTCTTTTTGGAGGATGCATTGGATAAGAGCAAGGCTATAGACGCCGCCGTCTCGCAGATAGAGCGGCAGTTCGGGAAGGGCTCAATCATGCGCATGGGCGACGAGGAGCCACAGAGGGTCGCCTCGATCTCCACGGGCGCCCTGGCCCTCGACCTGGCCCTTGGCGTCGGCGGCGTCCCAAGGGGTCGCATCATCGAGATCTTCGGCCCCGAATCGAGCGGCAAGACCACCCTCGCCCTGCACATCATCGCCGAGGCCCAGAGGGCAGGCGGTCTCACCGCCTTCGTGGACGCCGAGCATGCCCTGGACCCCACCTACGCCCAGGCCATCGGCGTGGACCTCGAGAACCTCTACTTCTCCCAGCCAGATAACGGCGAACAGGCCCTCGAGATAGCCGATACCCTCGTGCGCTCGGGCGCCCTCGACCTCGTCGTGATCGACAGCGTCGCCGCGCTCGTGCCTCGAGCTGAGATAGAGGGTGAGATGGGGGATTCTCATGTGGGGCTTCAGGCCAGGCTTATGAGCCAGGCTCTGCGCAAGCTCTCTGGGTCGCTCTCGCGCTCTGGGACCACGGCCATCTTCATCAACCAGCTGAGGGAGAAGATCGGGGTCATGTTCGGTTCGCCGGAGACGACGCCTGGCGGGCGGGCGCTCAAGTTCTACTCCAGCGTGCGTTTGGACATCCGGCGGATCGGGGCGTTGAAGGTCGGCAACGACACGGTGGGGAACCAGACGCGGGTCAAGGTCGTCAAGAACAAGGTGGCGCCGCCGTTCAAGACTGTGGAGTTCGACATCATGTACGGCGAGGGCATCTCCAAGGAGGGGAGCCTGCTCGACATCGGCATCGAGCACGGCGTGATCCAGAAGTCGGGCGCCTGGTTCGCTTACGGCGAAGAGCGCATCGGCCAGGGTCGCGAGAACGCTAAGCAGTTCCTGAAGGAGAACGACGAGGTGCGGGGCCGGATCCTCAGCGACGTCTACGAGAAGCTCGGCTTGGACCAGGAGGCGTCGGAGGTGCAAGAGGAGGAGGAGTCCTCCGAACGACGGCGCCCCGTGGAGCCGGCCGAGCAGATCCTCTAGGTCCCTATGCCCGAGATAACCGGCGTCCGGGAGCGCCGGGGCAGAGCGCGGATCTTCGTCGACGGCGAGTTCTGGGCGGAGATTGACGCAGGCGTGGCGGCGGAGCGCGGCCTGCGCGAGGGGCTCGCGCTCGGTTTACAGGAGCTCGATGAGGCCAGGATCGCGGGCGAGAGGGCGCTGGCCATGAGCCGCGCGCTCAACTATCTGGGATATCGGGCCCGTTCTGAGAAGGAGGTCCGCGATAGGCTGCGGCGCTACGGCCACGGCGAGGAGACCGTCAGAGGCGTGATCGGGCGCCTCGAGGAGCTCGGCTACCTCGATGACGAGGACTTCGCTCGTCTTGTGGCGCGCCAGAAGGCGCACAGGTATGGCCCGAAGCGGATCTCGGCCGAGCTCCGCAGGAGCGGCGTGGGCGCGGAGCTCGCGGCCGAGGTGGTAGACGAGGAGTTCGCCGCAAGGAGCGAGATGGAGGAGGCTCGATCTGTCGCCGCGCAGCGGTATAATAGGGGGGGATCCGACGCCGAGGCGCGTAGGGTCTACGGCTTCCTGGTGCGCCGGGGGTACTCATCTGAGGTTTGCGCCGAGGTCGCACGCGAGTACCGAGAGGCTTCGGGGGCCGACGAATAGTCGAACGAGCTTGATGTCGGGTCGCTGTTTCTAAGAGAGCAGGCCCGTTGGAGGAAAATCCGTGAACGTAGTCTTACTGGTCCTGGACCTGGCCGTCGGACTCGGCATCGGCACGGTCGTGGGCTTTTTGCTCTGCAAGTCGCGACTGGAGGCCCGCCAGGCCCAGGCCCGCGCGGATGCGCGCACGATCGTCGAGGAGGCCAACCGCGCCGCCGAGACGACCCGCCGCGAGGCCGAGCTGGGGGCAAAAGAGGCGGCTTTAAGGGTAAAGGACGAGGCCGAGGCCGAGGCGCGAGCGCGGCGGGCCGAGATCACGCGCATCGAGGAGCGCCTGGATAACCGCGACACCGCCCTCGACCGTCGTGAGGAGGAGCTCGACGAGCGCCGCCGCCGGCTCTCGGACACCGAGGAGACGCTGCGGCGCAAGGAAGAGGAGCTGAAGTCCATGGAGGCCGAGCATATGAGAGCGCTCGAGAAGGTCTCGGGCCTCACCAGGGATGAGGCGGAGTCGAGGCTATTTGCGGGACTGGAGGCCGAGCTGGAAGACCAGCTCGGCCGCCTCGTGCGCGACCGCACGATGGAGGCTGAGGAGAAGGCGGACTCGGAGGCGCGCCGCATCGTCTCGACCACGATGGAGCGGCTCGCCTCGGACCTCACCTCGGAGTCGACCGTCAAGGCCGTCGCGCTCCCCTCCGACGATATGAAGGGGCGCGTTATAGGTCGCGAGGGGAGGAACATCCGGGCCTTCGAGGCCGCCACTGGTGTGGACGTCATCATAGACGACACCCCCGAGACGGTCGTCATCTCGTGCTTCGATCCCGTAAGGCGCGAGGTGGCTCGCGTTTCGATGGAGCGGCTGGTGCAGGACGGCAGGATCCACCCGGGCCGCATAGAGCAGATCGTCTCCAAAGCCAATAAGGACGTCGAGAAGGAGATGAAGGCGGCCGGACGCCAGGCGCTCTACGACGCCAAGATCTCCGGCGGCATGCACGGAGATTTGCTCAGGCTCCTGGGGGCGCTCAAGTACCGCACCTCCTACGGCCAGAACGTACTCTCCCACTCCGTCGAGGTGGCCAACCTCTGCGCCATGATGGCCCAGGAGCTTAAGGCCAACGTCAAGGTCGCCCGGCGGGCGGCCCTGCTCCACGACGTCGGCAAGGCCATAGACCACGAGGTCGAGGGTACCCACGCCCTGATCGGGGGCCGCTTCGCCAAGAAGTGCGGTGAGTCCGACGATGTGGTCCGCGCCATAAG
>JALYGY010000239.1 GCA_030776865.1 Actinomycetota bacterium
GGCGAGGGCGCGGCGGTCGTGATCCTGGAGAGCGCGGAGTCCGTCGAGCGTCGCGGCGCCGAGCCCTACGCCAAGATGACCGGCGTGGGGCGCACCACCGACGCCTACAACCTCACCGACCCCGACCCGAAGGGTCTCGGCGTCCTGCGGGCCATGCAGCTCGCCGTAAAGAGCGCCGGCCTCGAAGGGGAGCAGATCGGCTACATAAACCCCCACGGGTCCGGAACCGTCGCCGGCGACGGCCCCGAGTCCCGGGCGATGGCGGAGATCAACCCCGAGGTGATGGTCTCCGCCACGAAGTCCACTCTAGGCCACTCCTTAGGCGCGACCGGCGCCATAGAGACCGCCATCTGCGCCCTGGCCATAAGAGAGAGGACCATCCCCCCGATGAGGAACCTGACGACGCTGGCCGAGGACTGCGCCGAGCTCGACTACGTGGTGGACGAGCCGCGCGAGGCGCCCGACCTGGAGGCCGCCCTCTGCGCCAACCTCGGCGTCGGCGGCCACAACGCAGCGGTCGTGCTGCAGAGAGCATAGGATCAATCTCGTGGCCGAGACAGAGAAAGCGTACGATCTGCCGCCGGGAATCCCGGCTCCTAGCGACGACGGGGCCGCGGACCATCTGCCAGGGATGAGGCTCCCCTCGGTGCCCCTGTCCTCGACCTCCGGAGCTACGGTGGACCTCCGCGCCCTCTCCGGAGGGACCGTCGTCTACTGCTACCCGATGACGGGCAGACCCGACAGGGGTCTACCGCAAGGTTGGGACGAGATTCCGGGCGCCAGGGGATGCACCCCGCAGTCGTGCTCCTTTCGGGACCACCACGCGGAGCTCGGGGAACTCGGCGCGCGGGTGTTCGGCCTCAGCACCCAAAGTACCGGATACCAGCGGGAGGCGGTCGGGCGGCTCCACCTGCCCTTCGAGCTCCTGAGCGACGAGGACCTCGCCTTTGCGGGGGCACTCTCGTTGCCGACCTTCGAGGCTGACGGTATGATCCTGATAAAGCGGCTGACGCTAATTATCGGGGACGGGCGGATCGAGAAGGTCTTCTACCCAGTGTTTCCGCCGGGCAAGAACGCGGAAGAAGTCCTCGCCTGGCTCCGGCGGCAGAGATCTGGAGAGGATCGGGATGGATAGAGCCGAAGAACGGTTGCGGGAACCGAAAGCCGTAGTCGCCCCCCACGGCAGCGCCCTGGTGGAGTTCTCCGGCGGGGTTGACTGCTCGCTCGCGCCGGCGATCCCCTAGGGCATGGAAGCGCCAGGTGAACCGCTGCTGTGGATCACGCTCCTCGTCATGCTGGTCGGTCTCGGCGGCAGCGTGCTGCCGGGTCTGCCGGGCGTACCCCTGATCTTCATCTCCGCCCTCATCTACGCTATCCTCACGGACTTCGAGCACGTCGGCGTGCTCGTTGTCGTGCTCCTCGGCCTGTTCGCGGCCATCGCCTTTGTAGCAGACTTCATCGCCACCACCTACGGGGCGCGCAGGTTCGGGGCGAGCAACTGGGGCACCGTCGGCGGGGCCACCGGCGGCATCGTCGGTGCGCTGGCGGGGGCACTCTTCTTCGGGATCGGGGCGTTATTCGGTCTCATACTCGGCACCATCGGCGGCGTCTTCCTTGGCGAGTACCTGAGGCGGCGCAGAGGAGACGAAGAAGGGACACAGCCGATATCGCGGTTCGGGCGCGAAGACTGGCAGCGAACGTCCCGGGCGGCCGGCGGGGTGCTCATCGGGTACGTGGCTTCCGCCGTCGCGCAAGGGTTCCTGGGCTTCCTGAGCGTGATCATCTTCGTGCTGGCTTTGTTTAATTAGGCGGCTTCACGTATCAGGCATCAGGTTCTTTGCTAGAGTCCGAAACCTGTCACCTATTCTTCCTCGTGGCGCTGGTTGCGGAGGAAGTTCTCGAGCTCGCGGGCCAGCTCGTCGCCGGAGGGGAGGTTCGTGGGTTCGTGGCCGGCCTGGGAGTCGAACCGCTCCTCGAGCATCCGCACGTAAGAGGAGAGGTCGGAGTCCTGCGAAACGGCCGCTGAGACCTGTTCTTGATAGGCGGTGGCGCCTCGCTCAAGGTTGGAGGTGTCCACCTCCATCCCGAGTAGGGTCGAGAGGCTGTCCAGCAGGGCGAGGGCGGCGGGCGCCGAGGGGACGGCCGGCAGGTAGTGTGGCACCGAGGCCCAGAAGCTCACTGACGGCAGGCCCCCCTCCGCGCACGCGCGGTGCAGGACGCCCGTGATGCCCGTCGGTCCCTCGTAGCGCGAGGCCGAGAGGCCCAGGTTCTCGACCAGTGCAGGGTCCTGGGAATTGGCCGCGACGGCGACCGGGCGCGAGTGGGGCACGTCGGCGAGCAGGGCCCCCAGGGTGACCACGGCCTCCACGCCGAGCTCCTTCGCAAGCTCGATCACCGCCCTAGAGAACGCGCGCCACCGGAAGTTCGGTTCCGGTCCCGAGAGAAAGATAAACCCACGTTCGCCGGCTGCCTCCAGGCTCGGGGCGGTCGCCGAGAGGAGATTCTCCGGCCATTCGACCCGACGGGTAACACCCTCTACCAGTTTGATCTGGGGCCTGGTGGCCTGGTAGTCGAAGAACTCCTCGGCGTCGAACGCCCCAAACCGTCGCGCCTCGCAGGCATCCCTCAGGGTATCCTGCGCGACGCTCGCTGCCTCCGCCGCGTCATTCCAGCCGGTAAAAGCGGAGATCAAAACCGGCCGCTCCAACTCTGGCCGCCACTCGAGGGTTACGTACCTGTTGTCCATGGAGCTAGCTTACCACGCCCCCATCTACGCGGAGCCGCTCCGGCTGCGGACGGCTCTCGAAGGGGGGTCTACGAAGTGTAGAAGCTTCGGTCGAGGCTCAGGGCATGTTCGAGACGCTTCAGATACTCGCGCTCGGGTATTTCGATCGCGCCGAGCCGGGCCAAGTGGTCGTTGTGGATCTGGCAGTCGAGCAGCACGTATCCCCGCTCCTTGAGGCGCTCGACGAGATGGACGAGGCACACCTTCGAGGCATCCCGCATTCGGCTGAACATGGACTCCCCCATGAACGCCCCGCCCAAAGCCACGCCGTAGAGGCCGCCGGCGAGCTCGCCGTTTCTGTACGCCTCGACGCTGTGGGCAAAGCCCACAGCGTGGAACCGGACGAAGGCGCGAATGATCTCGGCGCTGATCCAGGTGTCCCTGCGGTCGGCGCAGGCCCGGATGACGGCTTCGAAGTCCCGGTTGATAGAGACGTCGTATGTACCCCTGCGGAGGACCCTTGCCAGGGATCTGGAGACGTGCAGGGAGTCGAGCTCCAGGATCGAGCGGGGATCCGAGCGGTAGAACCCTATCCGCCCGTACCCGTCGTCCATCGGGAAGGCGCCCGCCCGGTAGCAGGCTTCGAGGACCTCCGGCGTCAGCTCCATACCCCAATACTACAGCCGTAGCGCCATCAGCTATCAGCCGTAGCGGTCAGCAAGAGAGTAGAAGCTGATAGCTGACAGCTGAATGCTGACCAGCTCTCAAAAGAGCGGTACGACCGTTCCGACCGCTTCGCCGTGCAGGTCACGCACCGGGCGGGACGCTGGGGCGCCCGGAACGTCCACCCCTCGGCGAGCTAGGATGGTGAGGGCGGCCGGGCGCAGGGCGCGGCTTCCACCGTCGGAGATCTTCAGCGCGAGACCCCAACCCTCCGGGCTCCCGGCGCCGTACACTGCCTCGGCCCCGCTCTTGGACACGAGGTCGGTGCCGCCCATCACGGCCGTGTCGAAGCGTCCGGTTCCGGCGACCATGTAGGGGTGCTCCCGCATAACGCGCCGGATCCTCCCAGCTGACTCGGCCAGGTCGTCGGGGAGGTTGTCGGAGGTGGCGAGCCGGGCGAAGCCGGTGGCGAGGTTCTTGAGCGGCATCCCGAAGGCCGGGACGCCGCAACCGTCGCCGCCGAGCAGTATCTCGCCGCCCTCCAAGCCGCAGAACCGGCCCACGATCGCAAGGATCCACCGCTGCAAGGGGTGGTCGGGGTCGCGGTAGCCGTCTGTCTCCCAGCCCTCGTGGACGCACACGGCGAGCATCCCGGCGTGCTTGCCGGAGCAGTTGCCGTGGATGGACTTCGGTTGCTCGCCGCGGCGCACGAGCGCGGCCGCCGCCGGCGCGTAGAGCGGCGGGTGCGTGCCGTTCTGGAGATCCTCCTCGGAGAGCCGGGCTTTTCTCAGGATCGACCCGACGGCTCCGAGGTGCGGCTCCTCAGCGTTGTGCGAGGCGCACGCGACGGCCAGCTCCTCGTCCGTGAGCCCCAAAGCATCGGCGGCGCCGGAGAGGATGAGCGGAACCACCTGGAAGGGCTTCGCCGAGGAGCGGGCGTAAGCGTACCCCCAGGCGTCGCCCACGGTATAGAGGATCTCTCCATGGGGGTCGCAGACGGCGGCGCGGCCCCGGTGAGCGCTCTCTACGAGCGTGCCGCGCCGGGCAGCGACGATCGGCGCGTCCTCGGGGAGTTGGGCGGCGAGCTCCTCGCGCTGCAGCTCTACCCCTCGCTGAGGGCCACGATCCGGAGGTCCGACAGGTCCTGGGCTACGCGCATCCGGGCCATCGCCGCCAGAACGTCGCCGCCGTCGTAGTAGCTGCGCGCCTCCTCGACGAGCGCCCGGAGCATCTCGAGGAGATCTTCGTCCTTCCCGCTGGGACCCTCGTTGCGGATGCTCGCCTCGACCATGCCGATCGTCGCGTCGGTACGGGGGTACCCGGTCCACATCGAGATGATCGCGATCTCCAGGTAGCCGCTCACGCGCAGCAGGTGTCCCACCCGCAACCCGATCGTCAGCTTCTCCCCGCCCCTCTCCCTCAAGGAAACCACCGGCGGATGTTGCCGGAGAGGAGGCCAGAGAGCTGCTCATCCGGCACCCCGGCGGCCCCGGCGGCGGCGAGGGTAGCGTGCAGCGTCGAGGGTATGTCGCCGTAGGGGATGTCCGAGCCGTAGCAGATGCGCCCGGCCTCGAGGGAGCCGAAGAGCACGTAGAGGTCCTTGGCGCTCACCACCGACGTCTCGAACAGGACGTTCGGGTGATCCCCAAAGGCCCTGACGGCCGCCAACACCTCTATCATGGCCGCGTGGCCCAGGATCAGGCGCAGCTCGGGGTGCGCCTCGACGGTCGGGAGCAGCGGCTCGACCACCCGCTGCATCGCGAAACCCGTGTGGATGAGAACCGGCAGGTCCGCACCTGCCGCCATGCCGAGCAACCGCACCACCCGCGGGTCGTCCAACTCGAATTCCTGGGAGAGGGGGTGCAGCTTCAATCCCATAAAGCCGCGCCCCACGCACCGCTCGAACTCCTTCTCGTAGTCGCGGTGCGGGTTGAGCCTGAAGAAAGGGACGAAGAGATTCGGGAACTCCTCGTAGGCGGCCCAGACCACGTCGTTGGGTCCGGAGTAGTCGTCGCGGGCGTTCGGGTCGTTCAAGGGGAAGACGATGCTCCTCCCGACGCCCGCGGCCAGCATCCTCTCGCGCATCCCACCCGCGGTCATCGTGCGGCCGTCCACATCGACCCCGATGTGAGCGTGGGCGTCGAAGACCTCCACGCCGGCCGGGATCTTGCTCCTCACCCACTCCCAGACCCCCGCCATTGCCCCGCTCGTCAACGCCTCTATGCTGTTGTGCTCGTGCCCTGTCTTCGTCGCCAAAGTGTCGCCGATTGTAGCCAAGGGGTTCACCACTAACAACCGTGGAATGGTAGCAGGGGGAGTTCCGCGGCGCTGAATGCCGGCGAGCCGGTATTCAGCGCGCGGCGTCGGCGTTCCGACGCAGGGTGAGCATCGAGACGCGCGGGCCGTCCACGCTCTTCACGCGCAGCGAGACACCGCCGGCTTCGACGGTGTCGTCGGGTTCGGGCGGGCGGCCTAAAGATCCCAGCACGAAGCCGCCGATGGTGTCGAAATCTTCGTGGGGGAGGTCGATATCGAAGTAGTCATTGACCTCGGTGATGGGGATGCGACCATCTATCGCGTAGACGTCGTCCCCGATCTCCTCGATCGTCGCCTCGCCCTCGTCGAACTCGTCCTGTATCTCGCCCACGATCTCCTCGAGGATGTCCTCTATAGTTAT
>JALYGY010000240.1 GCA_030776865.1 Actinomycetota bacterium
CCCCGCTTCGTGCCGATGACGCTGCCCAGATGGTCCGTGCGGATCTCATCGGTTAGAGCGTCGAGCTCCTCACGGGCGATCTCACGCTGCCTATCCTCCCGCCCCGGCACGCCGGGCGTCTCGATCAGCCGCTGCAGCAATGCTTCGTTGAGTGCCACGTCCTCTCTCCTCTTTTTGGGCGCGGATATCCGCCGGGGAGCCTAGCAACGGTGCGACGGCGCGTCAAAGACGCGCCGCTACGCTTCGGTCTCTTGAGCGCGGCGCTCTTCGAGCAACTTGCCGGAGAGGTAGAGGCTGAGGCCGAAGTAGTAGAAGAGATAGAGGATCGAGAAGCCCAAGATCAAGGGGTCGGGGTCGGGCATCTGCAGCAGGATCGCCGCGTAGCTCACCAGCCAGAGCGCCGTGAGCGTGAGCGAGAGCCTCCTGAAAGCGATCGTGCGCGTCGGGTAGACGTAGCGGATGGGGACGAAGACCAGTAGCGAGCAGACGACCAGCACCGCGGCCAGAGTGCCCGCCCCAGGCTCGAACACGATGGCGTAGAAGGCGACGACGTTGAAGTAGCTCGGGAAGCCGAGGAAGTAGTGGTCGTCGGTCTTGGCGTCTACCCGGCAGAACTGGTAGCTCGATGCCAGAAGCGGCAGCGCGGCGAAGACCACGCCGGAGGTGCCAGCGGGCAGGTATTCCCCGCTCCAGAGGAGGACGATCGGGGCGAAGACGTAGGTCATGTAGTCCACGATGTTGTCCAGGAGCGCCCCGTCGAAAAAGGGCAGCGCCTCGCTTACCCGGAGGCGGCGGGCCAGTAGACCGTCGGTGCTGTCGATGAGGAGCGACGCAAGCATCAGCCACAGCGCCCTCACGGCATCCCCCCCGAAGGCGGCGACCAGGATCAGGAGCGCCAGCACCACCCCGCTCGCCGTGTAGAGGTGCACGGCCACTGCCCGCAACCTGAACCAGGGCGGATCCGTGTTCTCTATCTCGGCGTCTTCGATCCTGAGGTCTTCCATCCGACCTTCCGTTACACCCCTCTCCGCACGCAACACAATGATAGCAGCCCTAGGCGACTCCATGCGCGAACCCCGCTTTACCTGGTGTTCGGACGCACCTCCAGCGAGCGAACCCTGTTTATCGCCGCCGCCACCTCCTGCGCTCGCGGCAGGCTCAGTTCCCCAGGGTGCCCCTCTACACCGCCTAAAGAGTCGAGCCCGCTCTCTGATACATCAGCCAGCGCCTCCTCGACGACTTCCTCTACACCGCGGCTCTCGCCAGCGGCGACGAACCTCCCGATGAGGCGGGCCACGGCCTCCGTCTGGCCGGCCTCGGCGAGCTGTTCGAGGTAGGAGAGGTCGACACGCTCCCGGCCCAGCTCTATCGCGTGGAGGCCCCTGGCCCGGGCTCTCTCGCGCCTTCCGCGCCGCAGGTCTATGGAGGAGGCCTGGACGCGGCGCCCCATTGGCCGCCGCATCTCTTTGTCCCCGAGCGGGGCGCGGGGAGGGAACTTCGATGTGACCTCGCGGGCGCGGGGGGTGGCGTAGAGAGGCTCGTAGTCCTCCATAAGGATCACAAGGTCCGCCACGTCGAGGTAGTCGCCGACGCCGCCCACGACCACGACCGTCGAGACCCCGAGGGTCCTGTGCAGCGGGCGCACGAGGTCTATAAACGGGGAGATGGGTTCTCTCTGAACCAGCTCGCGCATCCGCTCGTCCCGGATCATGAAGTTCGTCGCGCTCGTGTCCTCATCCACGAGGAGCAGCGACGTCCCTATCTCCAGTGCCTCCGCTATGTTCGCCGCCTGCGAGGTCGAGCCGGAGGCGTTCGGGGTGGAAAAGTTCTCTGTGGATCCCCCCCCGGGCAGATCCCCGATCATGGCCGATATGTCCACCCCCGCTACACTCCGGCCGTCCTCGGCCCTTATCTTGACCGCGTCGGACCGCGACACCACGTACTCCCGGCCGTCCCCCGGCACGTGGTCGTAAGGACCCCAAGCGAGCGCCGAGAGCAGCGTGCTCTTCCCGTGGAAACCACCCCCAGCCACCAGCGTTACCCCCTCCGGGATACCCATCCCGGTCACCCGACCCCGGTTCGGCAAGTCCACCGAGACCCGCAGCTCCTCCGGACCCTCGAACGGCACCGCGCCCTCCCTCAGGGGCCTGTCACTCGCCCCGCTTTCGCGCGGCAGAACGGACCCGTCGGCCACGAACGCGACC
Source organism: Actinomycetota bacterium (assembly GCA_030776865.1). Taxonomy (GTDB): domain Bacteria; phylum Actinomycetota; class Rubrobacteria; order Rubrobacterales; family Rubrobacteraceae; genus JALYGY01. The sequence goes on from JALYGY010000240.1 coordinate 2,205, forward strand.
AGTCCCAGAGAAGGCAGAAGCCCTCGCAGATGCTCCGCGTCCTCCACGGTCTCGACGTGGAGCCGGGCGCGATCCAGGTCCACCCCGCCCTCCGGACCCGGAACGAGCGCGCGCCGGACGACCTCCGGCACTTCCTCCAACAGCACCGTTCGGGCTGCGCGAGCATCCACCGTCCTGCCCCGCGCCGGCAACCCAACCGCCATGCGGGCCTCGACGTGTTCGGGGGTCACGACCACCGAAGTGCGGGGAACGACGATCTGGGAGGGACGCTGTACCT
>JALYGY010000241.1 GCA_030776865.1 Actinomycetota bacterium
ACTCCCTCGTTCGCCGGAAGGTCTATGGGTTTCGGGAGAGGAGTTGCGTATGAACTACGGGTTCATCATCACCGGGGGTGATCCCCTTACCGTAGCCGAGCTTGCGCGTGAGGTGGAGGAGGCGGGATGGGACGGCGCTTTCTACTGGGACGGGATCCATGTTGGAGAGGGATGGGAGATCTACGACCCGTGGGTAGTGATGGCGGCGATGGCCATGCGCACCGGGAGGGTTCGCATCGGGGCCATGCTGACACCGCCGGCGCGCCGCCGTCCCTGGAAGCTCGCCCGGGAGACGATGACGCTGGACCATCTCTCGGGCGGGCGACTCGTGTTGCCGGTTGGCCTGGGGGCTCTGGACGACGGCGGGTTTACGAGGGTCGGGGAGCCGACGGACCGCAGGGTCCGCGCGCAACTGCTGGACGAGTCTCTAGAGATCCTGACCGGCCTCTGGAGTGGGAAGCCGTTCAGTTACGAAGGCGAGCATTACCGGTTGGAAGAGATGACCTTCTTGCCCCCTCCGCTGCAGTCACCCCGAATCCCGATCTGGGTGGTGGGGGCCTGGCCGAGCGAGAAGTCCATGGGCCGCGCGATCCGCTACGACGGGCTGCTCGCCTACACCACCCGCGGAGAGGTTACGCCCGAGGACATCCGGGCCATAAAGGCATACGTCGAGGAGAACCGCACGGAGGCGACACCCTTCGACATCGTTTGGGAGGGGGAGACGCCGGGCGACGAGCCGGATCGGGCGGCACAGATCGTGCGCCCCTTCGCCGAGGCGGGGATCACGTGGTGGATGGAGTCTATGTGGTCTCCTCCCAACGAGCCCGACGACTTGCGAGCCCGCATAAGGCAGGGTCCGCCTCCCATCGACTAGGGTTGTCGCCGGCTGCTGCTATTAGCTCCTGCGGGCGTCTTTGAGGATCTCGAAGATCTCTTCGATCAGCGCTTCGCGTTTGTCCGGGGGGAGGTCGCGGGGATGGATGGTTTGTTTGTCTGACTGAAGATTGCGGAGGGAGGCCTCTTCTGAGAGGTACTGGTCTATAAGGCGGACGATGGCGTCCACCTTCTCTCGCGGGAGGCCGTCGCCGCCGCGGGTCAGTCTGCTCCACATATGGTCTGCAATCCTCCTTTGCGGGGTGCGCTGATGCGGCAGATTATACCGTCAGGGAGCAGGTGGGCCGGGAGACCGCGTGGCGGAGGACGAAGAAAGGATGCATTTCAGTCCAGAGCCCCGGTTGCCACCTTTCTTCGGAAAGACCTCTCGCCGGAGGGGACGAAGCCGTCGGGGTTCTGCCAGACGTAGGTCGTTATGCGGAGGTTGTGCTCGTCCAGGTTCACCAGGTTGAAGCTCGAGGCGCGCCCGGGGCGGATGCGGTTGGAGATCGTCCCGGCGGTCGAGATGACGAGGCCGTGGACGCCCCTCTCGACGGTGTGGAGGGCCTGCAGGTGGTCGTGGCCGCAGAGGACCAGCTCGGTGCCTAGAGATGCGAAGGCGTGGAGAGCCTGCTCGGTATTGGCCAGGCCGTGGCGGCCCGTGAGCTCTCCCCTTATGGGGTTGTGGTGGATCATGACGATACGGGCGGCGTCGGGGGAAGCGTTCTCGAAGGCTTCTCTTGCGCGCTCGATATCCGCGTGCTTGACGTACCCGATCACGCCTAGGTCTCGAAAGCGTCTGGTGATCGAGCCGCGCGTGATGCCGTGGGCCGTGTTGAGGCCCGCTATGACCGCCCCCGGCACCTCCAGGGAGGGGCTCAACTCCTCGGAGATGTACCTGACGTATCGCGAGTACTTGAAGTTGTGGGCTTGCTGGCGGAACAGGCCACCCATGTTGCGGGCCACGGCCCCGAGCCAGCGGATGTCGTGGTTGCCTGGGATGACGACGTAGGGCGCCACCTTCCCGATCCTGTCCAGGTACTCGCTAGCGTAAACAAACTCCTTCTTTGTGCAACGCTGCGTGAGATCGCCCGAGATCGCGACCGCATCAGGCTCTATCTCGGCGATAAGCTCCCTCAAGGAGTCCAACCTCTCCGAAGAAGCGGGCCGCCCGAGGTGGAGGTCCGAGACGTGCGCTACCGTGGTCACAAAAAGGGATTCTACCCGAACGACCCCGACCGGGAAACCCGTCGGGCCCGCTCTTGCGGACGTCGTAGCCGGCCTCGAGGAGGCGCCTCTAAAGGCCATCCCCAAGGAACTCCTTCAGGGCCGCGTTGAAGCCCTCCGGGGCCTCGAGGTTCGCGAGGTGACCGGCACCGGGGAGGGTCACGTGACGGGAGTCCGGTATCTTCTCGGCCATCGCGCCCATGACCTCGGGCGTGGAGATCCCATCCTGCTCGCCGCCGATGACCAGGGTGGGAGCCTCTATCTTCCCCAAGAGCAGAGTCGAGTCCCGGCGCTCGCGCATGGCGCCCAGAGCCGCGACGACGCCGTTCGGGTTGCTCTCGAGGATCATGGTGCGAACCTTCTCTACGATCCTCTCATTGCTCTCGAGGGTTTCGGGCGCGAGGAGACGCTCTATCTGCAGCTCGATCAAGACCCCGACCCCCTCATCGGCGACGCGGCGGGCCATCTTCTTGCGGTTCTCTCTTATCTCCTCGGAGTCCGGCTCGGCTCGGGTATTGGCGAGGATGAGACCGGATACCCTCTCCGGGAACAGCCTCAGGCACTCGAAGACGACGTAGCCTCCCATCGAGACACCGCCCAGGACGATACGCTCCAGCCCCAGGCGGTCGAGGAGCCTGCGGACTCCTTCAGCGTAGTAGCGCACGTCGGGCTGGGCAGGGGTGCGGGGGGAGCGCCCGAAGCCGGGGTAGTCCGGGGTGATCAGGCGCCGAAGGTCGGCGAGTGCCTCTGCTTGAGGCTCGAACATCCTGCTATCTAGCGGGAAGGCGTGGAGCAGGACGATAGGGTCCCCCGGCCCCTCCCCGAACTCCCTGTACGACATCAGCCCGCCGGAGGCCCTGCTATCCGCCACGCTCTCTCCTTTCGCTGGCTGTCAGCTCTCAGCCGTCAGCTTGTCGGCCCTTATCATCGGATGATGGTAACGTTTTCGTCGAATGGTTGCTAACGTTACGAGGGCAGCGTGGCATGCCCCAGAGCAGCTATCGTATCCTCCAAACGAACGATTTTTGCCGTTGCTTGAGGTTGCTTACCGTGCCTAAAGGACTCGAAAGCTACAAAAAGGCCGGAGGACTACTACAGGGCTACAGAGGAGCCTCTGCCCTGGTGGTGATGTTAGCAAGTAATAAGCCGAGACCTCTCCGAGCGGCGAATGCGAAGGATGATACCCGAAGGGGTAGATCGGGAGAGCCGGAGGCTCTGAGCGGAGTGTGTAGAAAACTACGCAACCCCCGGCTGTAGCTCCTTGGAGGCCCCCGACCTGCTAAATAAAGGACTGATTAGGCTCTGATGTCGTTCTCGGCGAGGGTCAGCTCCAAGAATTTGTCCCAATTTGAGTCTATTTTCTGAGCCATCGCCTCATCGTCGGCGCGGTTCTGGCGCGCCACCTCCGCCGTCTCTGTATCGCCGGCTCTCTCTGCCAAGCGCTCTAGAAGCTGGTAGGCCGCTATCTCCATGTGCTCGCTGACGTAACCGTCTCTTGCGTTCTTGCCGGCCTGGTCTCCACGGACTTGGTCAGCTGCCCCTTTCATCAGGGCGGTCGCGATGGTCTGAGCCTGCTTGCGCGCGGAGGTCCCAGCCCCTAGGGCATCGAGACGCTCACGTAGCCTCTGCTCGTGGCGCTCGGTCTCCTCCTTGTGGTGCCTCAGTATCTCAGTGATCTCGGGGTCGTCGGTGGTAGCCATCATCGAGTCGAGCATCCTGGAGACGTTCTGCTCCATGGCATGTGCGTCCTCGACGTAGTCGGCTAGCTTCTGCTGCAGCTTGTCGTCGGCTATGCGTCTTACCCCTTGATTGGAGTTTGTTTCCCTTTCCCTTGCAAATGTATACCCACGGACTCCGCTCGCGAAAACGGCTGGCTATCAAGACAAGAAGGGTCAGGGTATCAAGGCCCCCGGCCCTCTCGGTTTCGCTACGCCGCGGCAGCTCTGAACTGCCGGACGCGCTGAGGCGGCTTTCTGGTCCGCCCACGGGCGTCGCTAACCACCATCAGCGTAACGGGGCTGACCACCGAGGCGA
>JALYGY010000242.1 GCA_030776865.1 Actinomycetota bacterium
ATGTAGTATCTTCCGGGCACTGGTTTTCATGGATCTGGAGGTTGCATGAGGGAGAACGGGCGTGTCGCGCTGGTGAGCGGGGGAAACAGGGGGATAGGGCTCGAGATCTGCCGCCAGCTCACCGAAATGGGCATCGCGGTGATCCTGGGCTCCCGGGACGAGGGGAGCGGCAGAGAGGCGGCGGAGACCCTCTCCGGGGAGGTAGTCGTCCACCAGCTCGACGTGGCCGACGAGGGGAGCGTGGAGCGGCTCGCGGCTTTCGTCGAGGAGGAGTTCGGGCGGCTAGATATCCTGATGAACAACGCCGGTATCTCCAACGACCACGGCCAGCGCGGAATAGACGCCAACCTTATTCGCGTGCGGCAGGCGCTCGAGGCCAACCTGTTCGGCGCGTGGCGCCTCTGTGAGGTGGCCATCCCCCTTATGCGACGCAACGGCTACGGGAGGATAGTCAACGTCTCGAGCGGCATGGGCGCCCTCGAGGAGATGGGCGGTGGCTCCCCGGGCTACCGGATCTCCAAGACCGCCCTCAACGCCTTGACCCGCATCCTGGCCTCCGAGCTGCGCGGCAGCGGCATCCTCGTCAACTCCGTCTGCCCCGGATGGGTCCAGACCGACATGGGTGGCTCGAGGGCCCCGCGCCCTGTCGAGGAAGGCGCCGACACCCCCGTCTGGGCCGCGACGCTCCCGAAGGGCGGGCCCACCGGCGGCTTCTTCCGCGACCGCCGTCCGATACCGTGGTAAGGAGTAGCTCGATCACTCGCCCGTATGCAGACGGGGACTCGGCTTGTAGAAGGTTGGCTATCGATATTACCTGACTCTCTCTTTCCGAACTCGAGATAAGTGTGGTAGCCAACAGGCGTACCAAGACCGTGGAACTAGCCATTCTTCCAGCAAAAACTAGCCGATCGGGCGATGCCCGGCTCTTTTGCCACGGATACAGTATCCGCACAAGCCAACCTATGCAGGAGAGGATCATGGAGAACCTGAAGGAGAGTTCGGACCTGCTCGCGGCGCTGTCCGACGGGATGGCCGATGCGGTGGAGAAGATCGGTAGGTCGGTGGTGCGGGTGAACGGCAGGAGGCGGCGCCCGGCGAGCGGCGTGGTCTACGCGCCGGACATGGTGCTGACGGCGAGCCACGCGCTGGAGCGCGAGGAGGACCTGACGGTGGGGGTTAGCGACGGGCGCACGCTCCTGGCCCGATTTGTCGGCCGGGACCCCTCGACGGACCTCGCCGCGCTGCGGGTAGAGAGCCTCGACGTCGCGGCGGCTACCCCTGCCGAGGGCACGGCCCGTATCGGCCAGCTCGCTCTTGCGGTGGGGAGCACCGGCCGCGGCGAAGGGCCGAGGGCTTCTCTGGGTGTGGTCAGCTCCGTCGGGGGTCCGATGCGCACCTGGCGAGGACCGAGGCTCGAGCGCTACATCCAGACCGACGCGACGCCGTACCCCGGCTTCTCGGGCGGGCCCCTGATCGACGTGCGGGGGAACGTGCTCGGGATCTTGACGACCGGGCTCGCGCGGGGGGCGGCGCTCGCGATCCCCTCAGAACTGGCCTGGCGCGTCGCGAAGACCCTTGAGGAGCGAGGCTCCGTCAAGCGTGGCTACCTCGGGATCCTGAGCCAGCCGGTACGCCTGCCCGATGGACAGCGGCTCGGCCTCACGCAGAGGGGGGGCCTCCTGGTTGTGGGCGTTGAGGAAGGGAGTCCCGCCGGGCGCGGCGGCCTCATAATCGGCGACATCCTGGCGACGCTCGACGGCCAGCCGGTCGAGGACACCGAAGACCTGCTGGTGCTGCTCACCGGGGAGAGGGTCGGCCGGGAGGTGCCGGTAGAGGTGATCCGGGGCGGCGAGCTCCAGACGCTGCAGGTAACCGTCGGCGAGCGCGGTTAGGGGGTTCCGAGATGGCCTCAATACCTTCGGCGGAGGCGCTCTCGTCGGCGAGCGTACAGATGATCGGGCGCGCGCACGAGAGCGTCGTGCAGGTGCAAAGCTGGGGTCGCGGGACCGGGGCCGGCGTGGTCTGGGACAGGGACGGCCTCGTGCTCACGAACCACCACGTCGTCGCCGGGGGAAGGCGAGGAGCACGCGTCCAGGTGGTCCTCCACGACGACCGAACGTTCGATGCCCAGGTCGTGAGGCGCGGTCGGGACCTGGATCTCGCGCTGCTGCGCATCGAAGGCGCACCCGGCGACCTGCCGGCCGCGCCCTATGGAGACTCAGACAAGCTGCGCGTCGGTGGGCTGGTCTACGCCATCGGGCATCCGTGGGGCAGGCTCAGGGCGGTGAGCGCCGGCATCGTGAGCGGCCTGGGCGTGGTGCGCGGACCCGGGGGCAAGGCTCGGTACATCCAGTCCGATGTGGCTCTGGCGCCGGGGAACTCGGGCGGACCGCTCCTCGACGCCCGGGGCGCGGTCGTCGGGATAAACGCCATGGTCTTCGGCCGCCAGGCGCTCGCGATCCCGAGCAACGCCGCGAGCGCCTGGCTGGCTGGCGCAAAAGAGCACAGGCCTCGCCTGGGTGTGCGGATACTGCCGGTCGAACTGCCACCCTTTATTCGTCGCACAAACCCGGGAACGCCGGAAGCAGGGCTAATGGTCGCCGCCATCGAAGGCGGAAGCCCCGCGGAGAGGGCCGGTCTGTTGGTCGGCGACGTGTTGCTTGGCGTGGGTGACGAGACACCCTATGATCTCGAGTCCCTGCTGGACGCCATCGCCAGTGCCGGGGATGCCTTGCGCTTGCGCGCGCTGCGCGGTGGTAAGACGTCATTTGTGGACGTGAAACTGGGACCTTCAGGGCACGCCGCATGACACCTACTACAGGAGTATTCGTCGTGGCTCCGACGCCGGTGACCCGGGTGGGGCTGCGTTCGATGCTCGCCAACGTCGAGGGTACCGACGTGCGCGTGGTGGGCGAGGCAGCCTCGCCCACCACGCCCGATCCTTCAGCGCTCTCCGAGACCGACGTCGTCCTCCTCGCGGACGAAGAGTTGCTAGAAGAGGCGGCCATCGCCGCCGCCGAGGACGGCACGCAGGCGCTCGTCCTGATCTCTGATGACGACCACGCTATCCCCAGGCTGCGCGCCCTGCCGTTCAGGAGCTGGGGGGTCGTGCCGTCGGACGCCCCGCCGGAGGAGCTCGCCGCCGCGACGGTCGCGGTCGCACAGGGCCTGATCGTGCTCCCCAAACCCCTGACCGAGCAGCTGCTGCAAGGACCCGCAGCCCCGGTCGAAGAGCTCTCGGAACCCCTCACCGCACGCGAGCGCGAGGTGCTGGAGTTGCTCGGCCGGGGGCTCTCCAACAGGCTTATAGCCCGCGAGCTCCACATCAGCGAGCACACCGTCAAGTTCCACATCTCTTCCCTCTACGCCAAGCTCGAGGTCAACAACCGCGCCGAGGCCGTGAGCCAGGGAGCCCGGCGCGGCCTGATCTCCCTCTAGAAGCGGTAGGCATTCAGCAGAGTCCTTCCGTTTTCCGTCCCCTAACCGATTGTTCGCCTACTGTCACCCTTCTCCCAGGTGTAGAGTGAAGATGCACTGCGAAGCAGTTAGGGGCCAAGACCCGGAGATGTGCATCGCATGAGGACGAATATCTTGTTGCTGCTGAGCCTCACCCTCCCCGTACTGGGGTGTGGGGGAGAGTCGGACCCTTCCGGCGACTCGCGGTCTGGCGAATCGTCGGCAGGCGTCGCCGGGGGAGGGGTGTCCCGACCCGGCCACGAGCCCACGAAGGTGATCGTCACCAACGACGATGCTTCGTTGCCGGACGGCTGCCGCCCACGACAGATAGCCGAGATCGTGATCGGCTTCATCGACGCCTTCAACAGTGGTAACCAGGAACGGTTGGCCCAACTCTTTTTCATATCCGAAGGCCCGAGCCCCCCGGATTTCTCGCAGAGAAGATATTACCCGTGGTCGTGGTACTCGGTGAGCGAGGTTGGGACGGGGGGCCGGATCGAAGACGGCTTCGTCACCTACGACCAGGGCGAGCTACTCCGCTACTTCGCGGAGATGACACGGGCAGGGGGAACGTCTCGAGCTGCTCAAAGTGAGCGCGACGCAGGCCGGTTTGCTGGATGAGGAGGGCAACGTGGGCTTCGTCTACGCTCTCACCCGCGACGCCGAGGACCTCGAGCCTGGGCTGGGAGGCCCCCATCGCATCGCCCACCGGAAAAGGAGCCATCAACTGCGTGAGCCGCCGGATCTTCGTCTGGAGCATGGAGATGAAGGCGCAGGAGACAAGGAGTGCGCGGGAGGCCGCCGGCTGGCTGTGCTCGGACCCACCCGGCTGGAGGCCAGGTAAAGCCGTGGTTGCGTGCGCATGAATTCCCAAGGCTTCAGGTGTCAGGTACGATATGGGTGATCGCTGAAACCCGAAACCTGAAGCCTGATGCCTGAAACCTACAGGATCAGGTGCCCGTCGCCGAACTCGTGCCAGAGGTAGCCTTCACGTAGGGCTTCGCGGTAGGCGATCCGGAGGTGCTCGCGTCCGGCGAGCGCCTCGAGCATCGCCAGGTGGCTCGAACGCGGCTCGTGCAGGCCGGTGAGCATCGCGCTCACGGACCGGATGGGGCACTCGGGCGTGACGACCAGCCGTGTCCAGCCTTCTCCAGGATGCGATATTCCGCCCTCGTCGGTGACGGTCTCGAGCGCCCGCACGACCGTCGTCCCCACCGCCACTACCCTCCGGCCCGCTGCTCGCGCTGCGTTGACCAGACGCGCCGTATCGAGCGGGACGCGGTAGAACTCGTCGTAAGGGGGCTCGTCGTCTTCGAGGCTGGCCACGCCGGTGTGCAGGATCAGGGGCGCGAACTGAACGCCGCGGGAGATGAGGCGCGTGATGAGCTCCGGCGTGAACGCCCGCCCGGCCGAGGGCATCTCCGCGCTGCCCGTCTCCGTGGCATAGACGGTTTGATAGTAGCTCACGGGCCAGCTCTCCCGGACGTAACCGTAGCAGATCGGGAACCCGTGCCGGTCGAGGTACTCGTCCAGCGGACGCGGCAGGTCCAGCGACGAGAGCCACAACCGCGAACCCTCGCTCCGGTCGGAATCCCTTGGGTAAGGAGCATAAAGCGTGGCCGTGGCGCCTTCCGGCAGGCGCAGCGTCTCGCCGGGGGTAGCGTGGCGAAGAGACTCTGTGGCCCCGGCGGCGGGCCGGCGCAGCTCCACGATCCAGAGGTCCGCAGGCAGGTGGGTGGAGAGGCGCAGCTCCAGCTCCGCGCCGCTCTCGCGTTCGGCCTCGAGGGCGGCGTTCATCGTGCCGCTGGTGTTGACCACCAGCACGTCCCCTGCCTCGAGGAAGTCCTCGAGGTCCCGGAACCTGGAGTGGACCACGTGGTCATCGCTCGCGTAAGTGACCATCAGGCGCACCTCGTCGCGCATCAGGCCCCGTGCCTCCGGCGGCTCGCTGGCCTCCAGCTCCGGCGGCAGCTCGAAGTCTAGCGGCGGAAGCGCCTGTGGCTCCTGGTCGTTACCTTTTTCTGTGAATAGGTGTTCTACGTTCAACGATCCATCATCCTTCGCTGGCGTGAATGGGGACTCGAGCCTCGTAGTGTCCGCTGGGCAGGTCGCCGGCCAGCAGCTCGATCAATCCGGGCACGCTCTCCTCTGGCAACGGACGGTCGCTTATATCTTCGTCAGGAAACGCTTCCTGGTGCATCCGCGTCTGCATGTCCCCTGGGTCGGTCCAGTAGACGCGCAGATCCGGGTTCTCTGCGGCGAGGATCGCGGAGAGCTGCTCCAGGGCGGCCTTGCTCGAGCCGTAGCCGCCCCAGCCCTCGTAGGGCTCGACGGCGGCGTCGCTGGTCACGTTGATTATCCTCGCCCCCGGCTTTAGGTCGTGCCGGACGGCCTGGATCAGGGCGAGCGGCGCGATCGCGTTGGCGCGGTAGACCTCCTCCACCACGTCGAGCGGGTAGTCGAGCAGCTCGGGCTGCGGGCTGGGACCGAGGATGCTCGCGTTGTTGACGAGGGCGTCCAGGCCGCCGGCATTCCGCGCGGCATCGGCGAGCGCCTGGCGGTGCTCCTCGCTCCTCACGTCGCCGGGGATGGCGACCACGCGGGTCAGCTCGGCCAGCTCCTCGCGGGCGGCTTCCAGGTCTTTCGCGCCGCGGGCGTCGATGATCAGGGTCCAGCCGTCGCCGGAGAGCTTGCGGGCGAGCGCGAGCCCGAGGCCGCGGGAGGCGCCGGTGATCAGGGCGGTCCTGGAGAGGTGTCTTTTCATGGTCGTGCCTCCGGTCGGTTGTCTTGAATAGAATGTATCCGACCGGCGAGCGCGCGTAATCGTCCGTAGGACCGGATTTCGACCTGTACGAACGTACAGCTTTAGGAGGGCTCGACGAGACCGCGCCTGGCGGCGATCCTGGCCGCCTCGGTGCGGGTCTCGGCGCCGAGCTTGGCGAGTATAGAGCTGACGTGGAACTTGACGGTCCGCTCGCTTATGTACAGCTCGCCGGCGATCTCCGCGTTCTTGCGGCCCCAGGCGAGCAGCGTCAACACCTCCAGCTCCCGGGGTGTAAGGCCGTCCGGCCGCTCATCGCCCTGCTCTATATGGTCCAGCAGCCTGCTGGTCACGGCGGGCCCGAGGGGCGTCCCGCCGGAGTGGACGGTGCGGATGGCGTCGAAGATCTCCGCGCGGGACGCACCCTTGAGGAGGTAGCCCCGGGCCCCGGCGCGTAGGGATCTCAGGATGCGCTCATCGGTGTCGTAGGCGGTGAAGACGATTGTCCGGGCTTCCGACCCGGCATCTCGCAGTCTCTCCAGGGCCGCCACGCCGTCTACCGTAGGCATCTCGAGGTCAAGCAGGATCACGTCCGGACGTAGCGTCTGTGCCAGCTGCACCACCTCCGAGCCGTCTGCCGCCTCGCCTACTACCTCGAAGTCCGGCTGGGTGCCGAGGACCACCGTCAAGCCCTCGCGCAGCATCGGGTGGTCGTCGGCCACGAGGACCCGGATCTTTCCCTCCGCCATCACAGCTTCTCCAGCGGCATGGTCGCCTCGATCCGGGTGCCCCCTGGGTTGCTCCTCACCTCGAGGGTGCCGCCGAGCATCTCGGCCCGCTCTCTCATACCGACAAGCCCGTGGCGATCGGCGGGCACTTCGGAGGCGTCGAATCCCCGGCCGTCGTCCTCGATGACGAGCCGCACCCATTGGGGGGTGGCGACGAGCTGGACGCTCACACGCTCGGCTCCCGCGTGCCTGGAGACGTTCGTGAGGGCCTCCTGGCAGATGCGGTACAGGGCCGCCTCCACGCGCGGCGGCAGGGGGCGGCTGCCGTTCACGGCTCTGTAGCGCGCGGCGGTGCCCGTCTCTGCCTCCCACCTCTCCACGAGGGCCTTGAGCGCCCCGGAGAGCGGACGTCCTTCGAGCGGGGCGGCCCGGAGGTCAAGCACCGAGCGCCGAG
>JALYGY010000243.1 GCA_030776865.1 Actinomycetota bacterium
CTCCAGGTCCTGTCGCTGAAAGTATTTCTTGGCCACAGACGCTCAGGATACCGCACCCGGCGCCATAAGGCTCTCGAAGAGCGGGCTCCGAAGCCTCCGGCTCTCGATGCTCCAAGGCCGAGGGCCTTGATGCGCGGTAGCTAGGGTGTGTCTGAGGGCTCATGAGGGCAGCCACATCATTAACGAAGCTATGACCACCATCGCCCGGTAGTTGACCGCCCGCTTCTCGTAGCGCGTCGCTATACCGCGCCACTGCTTGAGGCGGTTCACGCACCTCTCGACCACGTTGCGCCTCCGGTAAGCCTCCCGGTCGAAACCGGGCCGGCCTCCCGGACGCCTGGCGCGACGCTCTTTCTGATCCTTGCGCTCTGGGATGGTGTGGGAGATGCCCCGTCTACGCAGCAGCCTCCGGCAGCTTTCGAAGCTGTATCCTCGGTCGGCGAGCAGGTGAGCGGGCCGCTTACGGGGCCTGCCCGGTGCGCCTTGCGGACGTGCTACCCGCACTGCGTCGAGCAGCTCCTCGAGTTGCGTACTACCGTGTCTCTGTCCCGGAGTAAGCACCACCGAGAGCGGGCGGCCCTTGCCGTCGCAGGCGAGGTGCACTTTGGTCGAAAAACCGCCCCGGCTGCGCCCCAAAGCCTCGTCTTCGGGGTTCAGGAGCCCCCTTTTGCGTCCCCCTTGGCCGGCTTGCGACTCGCGCCCGCGGCGTGCTGGTGAGCCCGGATCACCGTGTCGTCCACGCTCACTTCCCACTCGATCTCTCCGACCGCATCCGACTTGGTCTGCGCGTGGGCCAGCAAGCGCTCCCAGGTGCCGTCCCTCCGCCAGCGGTTGAAGCGGTCGAAGCAGGTCTGCCAGGGGCCGTACCTCTCTGGTAGGTCGCGCCAGGGCGAGCCGGTGCGTAACTTCCAGAGGATGCCGTTCACGACGGTGCGGTGCTCGCGCCATTGGCCTCCGCTTCGGCCGTATTCGGGCAGCAGCGGCTCGATCTCTTGCCAAGCTCGGTCGGTGATCTCTCCACGCCGTAGCATGGTGGTGCCTCCCGTGGTTGCCTTCCCTTTACGGGATAACATAAGCACACCCTCTCGTCAGACACGCCCTAGTCCGAAGTCCTACGGAACTCCGGCCCTTACACCAACTCGACGCTCTGTCCGGTCACTTCCTGCACGGCCTCGGCGAGCACGCCGACTTGCGCCCGATCCTGTGCTCGGTGGCTGACGTAACGCGCAGCGTGAGCAGGTGCCCGAAACCACGACGGTCTGCCTCATGCTCCACCGGGTGATCGCTGCTGTTGCGTAGCTTCATGACAGACTCTAGCGGTAGGTTGATGACGCCACAGCCCCCGGCGCCTTGATCCGCCCCGTCACGGCCGCGGTGATGAGCGCCTGCCGATGCTCCAGGAGTAGTCTGATTTGGCGATTCAGCAGATCTATTGTCTCGTCGATCTTGTGTAGCGATTGCCAAACCGCCTCCACTATCGCTTGTTGCTCCTCAAGCGACGGTAGGGGGACACGGATCGATTCGATGTCAGGCATGTAGATCGTCTGATGCGTTGATCCCTGGGCCAGTCTACCGAGGAGACCATGACGCATGGCTCGCAGGCACAGTAGCAGGTAGCGAGGATTGAGGAGTGGGCCGCACGTCCAGGTCACGAAGTCTTGACTCGTCGCCATGTTCATGCCCATGATGGCGGAGAATCCTGCCGAAGCGGTACGTGACAGCACCACGGTCCCCGCTGGATGCAGTTCTGCCGAACTGTTCGCCATACCGAGATCGCTGATCTTCTCTCACGTCTCTGTGATGTACTCGATGCGGTCCTCCCGCATCTGCGAGACCTCGCCGGTGGTGATCCAGGGGATAGTGCAATCCATCCACCACTCGGGTCGGCTGCGACTACTTGAACGTCTGGCCCCTTACAAGAATATTTCTTTGGAGGATAGGCCCTCAAAACGGCATCGACAGCATCGATGGCGGAGAAGAACACGTCCTTTTCTCGCTGGTTCTGGAAGAGTTCGAAGCTCATCTTTTCTTTCAACATCCCGACCCAGCAAAAGTAGGCAGCGAATGAGTAGAGGCTGCTATTCATGAAATAGTCATAAGTGACGGACCACCGACGGTGCGTGAAGCCTTTCCGCAAGGCCACATAACCAATATCCTCCCCAAGTATGTTCGTAAGGCGCCTATCTAGGGCATCGACGGCTCCTAGTGCATTCTCAGAGTAGGTTGTCCGCAAGGTGCTATCCTGCTCGGCATGAGACGACCGATCTTCGTGCGTCCGCTCTCGGACGCCGAGCGCGAGGCCCTGGAGGCCGGTCTGCGCTCGTCCGACGCCTTCGTCCTCCGCCGCTGCCAGATCCTGCTCGCGAGCTCTCGGGGCGAGAACGCCTACCGCATCGCCCGCTCTTTGGGCTGCGACCCGCAAACCGCGCGCACCGCCGTGAAGCGGTTCAACGAGGGGGGCCTCAAAGAGGCACTGCGCAAGCGCTCTTCCCGACCCAAGAACGTCCGGGCCGCCTTCCCCACCGAACGCGCCGAGCGGTTGCGCGAGTTGCTCCACCGGAGCCCGAGGGAGTTCGGCAAGCCGACGAGCCTCTGGACGCTAGAGATAGCGGCGGAGGTGAGTCTAGAGGAGGGCCTGACCGAAGGAAGGGTAACGGGCGAGACTGTGCGGGCGACGCTCGCGAGGCTCGGGGTGCGCTGGATGAGGGCCAAGCGGTGGATCACGAGCCCCGACCCCGAGTATGCCCGAAAAAAAGGCGCCGCGACCGGCTGATCCGCTTGGCGGAGGGGAATCCAGGCTGGATCGTGGGTTTCGAGGACGAGGTTTGGTGGAGCCGTTTCGCCCTCCCCTCGCTGAACGCCTGGAGCGCCGACGGGGAGCCCGCGCGCCTCGTGCAACGCTCGGTCCCGAAGGACGACCCGGACCCGAAGGCCATCTCCTGCTACGGGCTCTACCTGCCCGAGCTCGGCGGGGAGACGTGGCTGCGGTTCGTCGACGGCCGCCCCGTGAGCGGCATAACGACGGGGTTTCTTTCGTGGTGCTCGGAGAAGCTGCTCGCGGCTTTGGGCAAGAGGGTTTTGGTCCTGGTGTGGGACAACGCCTCCTGGCACAAGAGCAAGGAGGTGCGCCGATGGATCGGGGCGCACACCCGAAGGGTCAAGAAGAGCGGCCAAGGGGTGCGCATCATCGGCTGCCTGCTACCCAAGCAGAGTCCTTGGCTCAACCCGATAGAGCCGAAGTGGATCCATGGGAAGCGAAGGGTCGTGAAAGCCGACGGCGGCCCGCTCGGCGCCCACGAGCTGGCCGAGCGGGTGTGCGCGGCCTTCTTCGGATGTCCGCACTACGAGCACCTGTCCCTCGCCGAAAAGGTCGCCTGAACATGCACTAGGGCGACGGCAGCGTCGTCTACCTGCCGCTCGCCGCACTCCCCGCG
>JALYGY010000244.1 GCA_030776865.1 Actinomycetota bacterium
CTCCTGGACTGCGCCAACGGGGCGGCGTACAGGGCCGCACCGTTGGCCTTCGGGGAGCTCGGCGTGGAGCTCAGCGTCGTCGGAGACGAGCCCACGGGAACGAACATAAACGAGGGCCGCGGCTCCACCCACATCGAGGGGCTCGATGCCTCGGGCCAAGACGTGGCCTTCGCCTTCGACGGGGACGCAGACAGGTTGCTCGCCGTGGACGAAAAGGCCAACGTCGTAGACGGGGACAGGATCATCGCCATCCTCGCCCGGGACCTCAAGGAGCGTGACGCTCTGGCGGGCGGGGTCGTGGTCACGGTGATGAGCAACCTCGGCTTCTTCAAGGCGATGGACTCCTTAGGCGTCCACTACGAGGTCACACCCGTCGGCGACAGGTACGTCGCGGAGGCCATGGTCGAGCGTGGGGCCTCCCTCGGGGGAGAACAGTCGGGGCACGTGATACTCTCGGACTACGTCATGACCGGGGACGGCCTCGTCACCGCGCTCGCGCTCCTGGACGTGATGGCCCGGAGCGGCGAGTCGCTCTCGGAGCTGGCAGGGGTCATGGAGGTCTACCCGCAAAAGCTCATCAACGTGACCGTCGCCGATGCGGCCTCGGCGAAGACCGTTGCTGCGTCGGGGACGGTCGAGCGGGCGGTTTCGGAGGCCGACGGTAGGCTCGGCGAGGAGGGGCGCATCCTCCTCAGGCCGAGCGGGACAGAGCCCGTCGTCAGGGTGATGGTCGAACACGCCGACAGGACGGTCTGCGAGGAGGTCTGCGAGGAGGTGGCAGCGGTGGTAGCCGAGGTGGGGGTTAAGGCGTGAGGTTCATAGGCTGTGCGCTGGCGTGGAGGCCGGGAGAGGCGCGGGATGGGGTCTCGTGCCTGGTGGTGATGGACGAGCGGGGTAGCATCATCGCCAACTCGTTCGCGCGGAGCGTACAGGAGATAGCTGGGGCGGTAGAGGGCCACGCCGCCGAGCGGCGCGGGGTGGTCGTGGGCGTGGACGCCCCGCTCGCGGTCCCCAACGAGAGGGGGACGCGCAAGATCGAGCGCATCCTCTCCAAGGTGGCCCTCCCAGCCTACTCGGCGAGCCGCAAGATGTTCGGCGGCGAACCCTTCGCCGAGGAGCTCCTGGCGGCGCTGGAGAGGGTCGGGGTAGAGTACACGGATTACCCTTTCCCGAGGGAGAGAGGACAGCGGGCAGTGGTCGAGGTGGACTCCGCGGCGACGCTAAAGATCCTCTCCTTAGAGCGCGACGGCGCAAAGGACGGCGACCCGGAGAAGAGGCTGCGGGGGATGGAGGAACCCAGGTTCCGCAAGGGCAACAAGGAGGGTAGGGCCGCGGCGCTCAAAGGCGCCATAGAGGTTCTGTGGGACACGCCGGGGATGCGCCTCAGGTCGGGGAACCTCTCGGCTGACCTCGACTCGCCCGAGAACATAGACGTCTCCAAACTCGACGTGTCGGCGAGCCTCTCTCACGCGGAGCTGGACCGGATCTTGAGCCTCGTCGAAGGGACCCTCGCGGCCTACACCGTCCACCGCCACTGGAAGGGCCGGGACGGCTCGATGGTCGTCGGGGCGGGCGATGGGGGCTCGGTGGTGCTCCCCGCCGCGGAGGGCCTGCACGCCCGTATCGCCGCCGAGTGCCGGGCAGCCGGGGTGCCCTACGTGTAGCATGGGTGCCCTGCTCAACCTGACGCCCTCGCTCGGCGAGGCCCGCGCGCTCGCCCGCGACTACGACGTGGTGCCGCTCTACGCCGAGTTTATCGGGGATCTCGAGACCCCCATCTCCGCCGTCCTCAAGTTCTCCGGCGAAGACAACGCCTTCCTGCTGGAGAGCGCCGAGGCCGCCGAGCGCTTCGGCCGCTACTCCTTTCTCGGCTTCGACCCCAAGCGCACGCTCTCGTACCGTAACGGGCTCTACACCATCGTCGACGCAGACGGTGCGCGGGAGGTGCCCGCTCGCGACCCCTTCCGGGGTTTGGCCGAGATCTTGGGAGAAAAGAGCGTTGCACCCTTACCGCACCTTCCCGCCTTTGTGGGTGGCGCCGTCGGCTACTTCTCCTACGACGCCGTGCGTTACCTGGAGAGGTTGCCAGCGGAGCTTGCTCCGCTGGACGACCTGAAGGTCCCCGAGGCGCACTTCGCCGTCACCGACACGATGGTCGTCTTCGACCATCTCAGGCACAAGGTGCTCGTGATCTCGCTGGTGGACGCGGCCCGCCTTCGGGACGTCGAGGGCGAGGGGTTCGCGGCGGCCTACCGCCGCGCGGCGGACGACGTCCGGAGGGCCGCGGAGAGGCTCTCGGCCCCGCTCGGACGCCAGGTGCTCTCCGCCGGAAGCGGGAGCTTCGAGATCTCCTCCAACTTCACCGAGAAACGCTATGAGGAGGCCGTCGAGAAGGCGAAGGAGTATATCCGGGCGGGGGACGCTTTCCAGATCGTACCTTCACAGAGGTTTCAGGCGGAGATAGGCGGCCTCGACCCGCTCCTCTTGTACAGGGGCTTGCGCACGGTCAACCCCTCGCCATACATGACGTACCTGAAGCTCGGGGACCTCTTCTTGGTGGGGGCCTCGCCCGAGCCGCTGGTGCGCGTCGAGGGCCGCCGGGTGATGACCCGGCCCATCGCTGGGACCCGCCCCCGCGGCGCGACGCCGGAGGAGGACGCCGCTCTGGCTGAGGAGCTGCTCGCCGACGAGAAGGAGCGGGCCGAGCACGTCATGCTCGTGGACCTCGGGCGCAACGACCTCGGGCGCGTGAGCGAGGTAGGCTCGGTCGAGCTCTCTAGCTTCATGGAGATAGAGCGCTACTCCCACGTCATGCACATCGTCTCGACCGTCGAGGGAGATCTGCGGGGGGACCTCACGGCTTTGGACGCCCTCGCCGCCGCCTTTCCCGCCGGAACCGTCTCCG
>JALYGY010000245.1 GCA_030776865.1 Actinomycetota bacterium
AGCGGCTCGCCTACAGGGTGATCTGGGTGAACCCGCTCAAGTCCGCCCCCGGATACCAGCCCCTCGCGGCCGGCATGGCCGCCGCGCTCCCCCACGTGGACGTCTTCCTCTCCGGCCACAACTTCGAGTCTTTGAGGGAGCTCGCCGGCGCCATCGCCGCCGCCGCCGAACGGGAGAGATAGAATAGAGGCTTCAGGCTACAGGTATCAGGCATCAGGAAGACCTGATACCTGTAGTCTGAGACCTGAAACCTTATAAAAGGGAGTCGCGAGATGAACCCGGTCGTGGATAGGGTCGCGAAGTGGCGCGAGGAGGGCAAGAGGGCTGCCATGGCCACCGTCGTCAAGGTCGAGCGCTCGGGGCCGTTGGGTCCGGGGACCTCGATGGCGGTCTCCGAGGACGGACAGGTAGTGGGAAGCGTGAGCGGCGGGTGCGTCGAGCCCGCCGTCTTCGAGGAGGCTATGGGCGCCATCGAGAGCGGCGAGCCCAAGCTTCTGAGCTACGGCATCTCAGACGACGAGGCCTTCGGGGTGGGCCTCACGTGCGGCGGCGTGATCCACATCTTCGTCGAGAGGGTGGACTGGTAGTGGGGGATCTCCTCAGTCGCTGGCACAGCGCTCTAGCCGAGCAGTCGCCGGCGGCGGTAGCGACGGTGGTGGAGGGGCCCCAGAGAATAGGCGGCAAGATCCTGGTCACCCCCGAGGATCACGTCGGTTCGAGCGGTGACGGGGAGCTGGACAGGGCCGTTGTGGAGGCGGCGCGCGGGATGCTCGAGGGCGGGCGTACGGGGACGATCCACTTTGGCCCTAGAGGCCAGCGCCGGATGGAGGACGTTGCGGTCTTTATCCAGTCCTTCGCCCCGCCGCCCCGGATGTACGTCTTCGGGGCCATAGACTTCGCTTCGGCGGTCGCGAGGATCGGCAAGTTCATGGGCTACCGCGTGACGGTCTGCGACGCGAGGCCGGTGTTCGCCACCCGCGAGCGGTTCCCGACCGCCGACGAGATCGTCGTCGCCTGGCCCGACGAGTTCCTGAAAACAGCCCCCGTGGACAGGAGGACCGTCATCTGCGTTCTGACGCACGACCCCAAGTTCGACGTGCCGATCTTGGTGGAGGCGCTGAAGACCGAGGCGGGTTACATCGGGGCGATGGGGAGCCGCCGGACCCACAACAACCGGACAGCCCGCCTCAGAGAGGAGGGCGTGACCGACGAAGAGCTCTCTCGCGTCTCGAGTCCTATCGGGCTGGATATCGGGGCGCGCACCCCCGAGGAGACGGCGGTTGCGATAGCGGCGGAGATCATCGCGCTCCACACCGGGCACGCCGGCGGGCGCCTCGCCTCCAGGGGCGGTCCGATTCATGCGGCCGAGCCGGCGGCCCGGGAGAGAGCGCGATGAGCAGCAGGGGAGGCGTAGCGGCGATCGTGCTCGCGGCGGGGGCCGGGAGCCGGTTCGGGGGCGGAAAGCTCCTGGCGCCGTATCGGGGGCGACCCCTGATCGAGGGCGCTCTAGTGAACCTCGCCGACGCCCCGGTAGACGAGACGGTGGTTGTGGTGGGGGCGGACGCGAAGAGGCTGCGCGAGGTGTGCGAGCCCTGCGGGGTCAGGGTGGTCGAGAACCCGGGCTGGGCGGAGGGTATGTCCACCTCGGTAAGAGCGGGCTTGAGGGCGCTCGGTCCGGAGGCACAGGCGGCGGTGGTGCTGCTCGCGGACCAGCCGCTGGTGGGGGCCGGTGCGGTGGGGCGGCTCGTCGAAGCTTTCGAGAGGGGCGCGAAGGTAGCGGTGGCGACCTACGGCGGGAGGCCGCGCAACCCCGTTCTGTTCTCCCGGGAGGTGTGGCCGCTGCTGGAGGCGGACCTCTCGGGTGACGAGGGAGCGCGACCCTTCTTGCGCCGTCACCCGAAACTGTTGACGCAGGTGCCGTGCGACGGGGTAGGAGACCCGGCGGACGTGGACACCGCGGAGGACCTCAGGCGTTTGGCGGAGATGAGCACGGGAGCGCAACTATAAGGCGGGACAGAAGGAGGAGATCCTGTGAAGATAGACAACGAGTTCACGGTGGGCGTCCCCATCCGGCAGGCCTGGGATGTCATGCTGAACCTCGAAAGGATAGCGCCCTGCCTGCCCGGGGCGGCCATCCAGGAGGACAAGGGAGACGGCGAGTACGAGGGCACGATGAAGGTCAAGATCGGCCCCATAACCGCCAACTACAAGGGCACGGTCAAATTCGAGGAGACCGACGAGGTGAACCACCGGGCCGTCTTGAACGCCACTGGTCGCGACGCCCGCGGCCAGGGTACGGCTTCGGCGACCATCGTCTCATCCCTGCAAGAGGAGGGCGACAGTACAAGGGTCAAGGTCGAGACCGACATGAAGCTCACCGGGCGCGCCGCCCAGTTCGGGCGCGGTATAGCTCAGGACGTGGCGTCCAAGATGATCAACCAGTTCGCCGACTGCTTGGAGAGGGAGATCTCCGGCGGCCCCCAAGAAGGGGCCGCCGCGGCGAGCGCGGCGCCAGCCGAGACCTCGGGCGACGGCGCGGCCGCGCAGGAAGAATCTCCCGTCGCCTCCGCCGGTGGTGTCGGGGGCACCGCCGGCAGGGTCATCAGCAGCGAAGACCCGAGCGTCATGGCCGGGGCCCCGCTCGAGGGAGCCATCGTCTCCGAGGGGGCTCAGGAGGCCGCCGCGAGCGCCCCGACCACCGAGCAACCGCGTGCAGAGCAGCCGCCGCGCCGCGAACCCGAGGAGCCAGAGGCGTTCGACCTCGGCGCCGCGAGCCAGGAGGCGATACTCAAGCGGGCCGTGCCCGTACTCGCGGGTCTGGGGTTGCTCGCCATCCTGATCTGGCTGATCCGACGCTAGGAATACGAAAAAAGGGGCCAAAACCTCGCCGACCCCGCGTTCGCGGCCTGGCCTAGTGGCCCCCGTGCCCGTCGTGATGCTCGTGCACGACCGCGTGTCCCTTGCCGCGGGCGATGAGCCAGCGGTTGACCGGGAAGGCCGCCACGAAGGCAACCGCCAGCGCGAACGCCAGACTCCCCCAGAACAGCAGGCTCGTAAGCCCCGCCTCCATCGCCCCGGGGATGACGACCATCACCAGGTTGTCCACGATCTCCATGATGGTGATCGAGAGCGTGTCGGCCGCAAAGGCAATGGGGAGCACCGTCGCCAGCGCCAGACCCGACCGCAGGAGCGGTAGCATCGTCAGCGAGTAACCGAAGAAGAACGCGAGCACCACCGCCAGCGCGATGGTGGCAACGTTACCCCACCCGAGAGCGGTCCCGATCACCAACCCAAGCACCTCGCCGATGGCACATCCCGTGAGGCAGTGCGCCGTGGCGCTGAATGCCAGCCTGTTGAGCGAGGAGTCCTTGGTGGTCATTGCGCTACTACCTCCCAAACTTGCTCGACACGATCATAATATACCCCCCTAGGGTATCTGTCAACCTCTTGGGGTTGAAGGCTCTAGCTCTCCGGGTACCATTCCCTGCGCCACGGCTCCATCTGTTCGATCTCGCGTTTCTGAGCGCTCACGATGTTCTCTGCGAGCTCCTCTATCTCGGGGTTCTTACTCTTTTTGGAGGCGACCCTAGCCATCTCGATGGCCGACTGGTGGTGTGTGATCATGGCGTCTATAAACGCCCTGTCAAAGGGCTTAGTCGTGGGCTCCTAATGGATGGCCATCCGCGTACTCCACCGCAGCCTTCTCCGCCGCCAAGGTCACGTTGGCCGCGCGGACGCCGACCGTCCCCGAGAGAGCCTTCTCGACCCGTCGCGCGCACGCCGCGCACGTCATCCCGGAGACGGGAGAGAGACCTTGTGCAAGTCCTCGCTAATACCGAAAACCTTCGACTCACCAATACAGCTTATTATACCCCCCTACCCTATACAAGAAGTCAGGTGGTTTCATGATTGCATCCGGTATGTATCTAGCTCACCCGCGGCCCGGAGCTCCGGGTGTCTCGCGGGCGATTTGGTGGTGTGGGCGGTGATGGCCGCCGTATACTCACTCCCTCGTTCGCCGGAAGGTCTATGGGTTTCGGGAGAGGAGTTGCGTATGAACTACGGGTTCATCATCACCGGGGGTGATCCCCTTACCGTAGCCGAGCTTGCGCGTGAGGTGGAGGAGGCGGGA
>JALYGY010000246.1 GCA_030776865.1 Actinomycetota bacterium
CAGGGCTGCCGGCCCATCGGCGAGCTGATGCGGGTCACGGGCTGCAGAGCTAACCTCCTCTACGAGCTCGACGGCAGGCCCGCCCTCGAGGTCCTGCGAGACCTCTTCGCCACCCTCGACGAGCGCGACCGGCATCTCGCGAGCACGGCGCTCTTCGTCGGGGTGCTGATGGACGAGTTCCGCGAGGAGCCGCGGGTGGGGGACTTCCTGATCCGGAACCTCATCGGTGTGGATCCCCGCCGCGGCGCCATAGCCGTCGGGGAGAACCTGCAGGAGGGGATGCGCCTCCGCTTCCACGTCCGCGACGCCCAAACCTCCACCGAAGATCTCCACACCATGCTCGAGAGCTACGAGAAAACCCTCCCCGGATCCGTCTCCGGGGCCCTCCTCTTCTCCTGCCTCGGGCGCGGAGAAGGACTCTACGGGCGTCCCAACTTCGACACCGGCGTCTTCCACGAATACCTCGGCGACGTGCCGGTGGGCGGCTTTTTCTGCAACGGTGAGATCGGACCCGTCGGAGGCGCCACCTTTCTGCACGGCTACACATCCTCCTTCGGCCTCTTTCGCCCCCGAATACCAACCTAGCCAGGACATACCACAGCTTCGAATCACTACCCCCCCAGACCCTAGATATGGTGCTTTTGTCGTTTTTGTTCGATTTTATTAAGAAAATCCTTCCATTCGTGAAGGCGTTGTGTTATATACGGGCTGACAAAGGAATCAGCCGGGGGGTCTGACGTTGATCCGAGAGATGGTGGCCAGCAGAGTAGGGATCCACGATGAGAGCCCGGCTTACCGGAGCGGTTGGGAGGATGGGCGCTTCGGGCCGCCGGGGACTTTCGTGGCAAACGCCAGCCTCTCCGTTTGGACGGAGTATCTGGACCGGCTCGCCTACTACCAGGGCCACCGCGACGGCCGGCGAGTCAGGGAGATGCTGAGGGTGGACGGAAGAGCCGACTGACGGGGTTGTCCCGTTCACGGACGTCCGGCGCTAGATGCCCCATTAGGCTTTGCTCACCTCTTGATCCGTAAGGTAGAACCACCTCACCGGCGCCTTTGAAACCCCCGTAGAAGCATCGATGAGCGTCCCTTGCGTTTTTGAGAGCCGGGCCTATTATTCCCCCTCCTGGATGGTCCGGCTCTTATCGTGCTCTTCCGCAACTCGAGCGGAGTTGATGCGTATAAACAGGGTAAGCGGACCGGCGGTTCCCCCCTCCTTACCATCCGTCGGTCCGCTTTTTGCTGGCGTGAGAAGCCCCACCCGTCGCGGCGCACCTCCTGCACCTTGGTCGGCCTGCTCGCGAACCCGTAGAGCCCCTCCTTGCTCTTTGCAGGGCTATATCTTCGTCTACAGACCCTTTATCGACCTGTGCGTGAGGATCTTTAATCGAAAGAGAGATGCTCGCGCGAGGAGCCGACGGCGCTGGCCGAACCACGGCGGGTTTGGCCGGGCTTGCATCCGCGAGCGGTTGGTGGGGAGGGGCGCTATCCTCCGTACTCCATAGGGGTGTCCAGATCCGTGAGGATGTCCGCGGGACGCTTGAGGCCGGCGGCGACGACCTCGCCGAGGTAGACGGTATGATCTCCGGCCTCCATCTTGCCTGTCACCCGGCACTCCAGGTGGGCGAAGGCCTCTTCAAAGAGCGGGGCGCCGGTCTCTCCGGTGGTGTAAGGCGAGCCGCCTATCCGCCCATCTTCGGGCTGCAGGCTCCTTGTGAACTTGTTGGCGAGATCCTCCTGCTCGGTATCGAGGAAGTTCAGGGAGAAGACGCCGGAGTCCTCGATCAGGTCGTGGGTGTGCTGGTCCTTGCGTACCGCGACTATGACCTGCTGGGGGTCGAAGGAGACCTGCGAGACCCAGCAAGTAGTGAAGCCGTTTGCCTCGCCGTCGCTGCCCACGACGCCCGTGATGTAGAAGCCGTAGGGGATAGTCTTGAGGATCTCGCTGCGTATCTGATCTTCCACTTTACGCTCCTTGGTCACTCGTTAGCACGCCCCCTGCCGGGGGCTTGTCAGCATTTCAGCTTACCGATTTTGGCAGAGGTCGTAAGCCGTAACGCCGTGCTTGGATATTCTCTCAAAGGCGCCAACCTCGCACCATCCGAGCCTCCGCTGGCTAGCTGAAAGCCCCTGGAGGGAGCGCGCTGACATGCTAGCCGGCTATAGCCGGCCAGAGCGGATGATGGCCAAGAGGAGCAGGAGGCCGAGGATCGCGGCGAAGACAAACCCTACGAGGCCGAAGACGCTCAAGCCCAAAAACTGGGCCCCGCCCTCGACGAAGATGCCGAGTATCGACGAGCCCAGGATGAGGGCCGCTATAAGGAGGGCGAAGACGAGGCGGTTGGCGAGGATGTCCACCTTGGAGATCAGCTCGTCGAGCCCCGCGTGTCGGAACCGGACCTCGACCTCGCCGTCCTTCAGCTCGTTGAGCAGCTCGTGGATCTGGCCCGGGTAGTCGGTGAAGGTGTCGGGCTGGGCGAGCCTGCGGGCCGTGCGGGTGGCGATGTAGGCCGGGTCCCTGTGGCGTGAGATCAACACTCCTGCGGCGTCCGCCGCCGCGGCTATCTCCGTCCGCTCGCCGAGATCCTCGGCCTCTACCAGGAAACGCATCATCTGGGCGACCTCGACGTGCACCCGGGCGCCGCCCCTGCGGGCAGCCTCCAGACCGCGCTCCCGAACCTCCCGCAGCGAATGCTCGCGCCACAGCGGCCCTCCCAGGGCGCCCAGAGCCTCGCGCAGCTCGCGCCGGAGGGTCGCGTCGTCGCGCGGGACGAAGCCCCCGGCGAGCGGCAGGGCGCGCGCGACCGCGTCCACGTCCCCGCGGCGCACGGCCGCCAGGACCTCGGCGACGCCCCGCAACCTCTCCGGGTCAACCGAGAACGCCTCCGTCGGATCGGCGAGCCAGATGTCCGAGTCAACTGTAGCGAAGCGTTCCGGCGCGGGATCCGCGAGGAAGATACCCTCCACCAGGGCCAGCCGCACGAGATCCTCCGATACCTCCCGGGGCCCCTCGCCCTCCCGCGACCCCGGGTCGGCCGGCGCCTCAAAGGTGACGCAGCGGCCCGTGGAGTAGCCCCGGTAGACATCCGGCACCCGCAGCCGGAGACCGTCCATCTCTTTAAGGCGCCGGGCGGTCTGGGCGGCGAAGTACATGTCCCTCCGCTGCGCCGCGTAGGCCGCGAACTCCGCCACGGCCGCACTCGGGTCGAGCGGCACCCGGTCGCCGATTCTCCGGCGCGCGAGGTCCGCTACCGGACGCATGGCCAGCAGATCGCGGCGCACTCCCGTGCGGACCACCACCGCGAGCGCCGGCCGCTCGCCGGGCAGCGTCGCCCGATGAGCCTGGGTAAAGGGGCCGACCCGGGTGGGTATCTCCTCGAACTCCAGAAACAGGCGCTCGAGCGTGTTGCCCAGCTCCCGCTCGACGAGCGCCCGCATCTCCGCGAAAGGAATCGGCTTCACCACCACGGTCGTCCGCTCCAGCTCGACCGCTACCTCCGGGGGCAGAAGATCCCGCCGCGCCGAAAGAAAGCGCCCCAGCTCGGCGAACGTCGGTCCGAGCTCTTCAAAGGACAGCCTGAGCCTCGTGCCGACCCTCCCCGGCTCCGCCCTCCGGCGTCGAGAGACGAACCGGTTCCCGAACGCGAAACCAAAGCCGTAGCGCGCCCCGACCCGGACGATCCTGGCCGCTCTCCGGGCCGGACTCTCCGGCAGCCCCCGCGTCACCTTCTCCATGAGGAAAAGCATAGCAGCCTTTAAAGCTCGCCAGCTGACAAGCTGACGAGCGGCATCAGGTCTCCGGCTTCAGGCTTCAGCAGAAATCCTGTAACCTAATGCCTGATACCTGAAACCTAGTGACGAAGGAGCGAAGCGTGCACTACATCCACACCTGCTATCGGGTTCTGGACCTCGACAGGAGCATAGATTTCTACACCAACAAGCTGGGCCTCGAGCTCGCCCGCAAGGTCCCCATCGGCGATGATGCGACCAACGCCTTCCTCGCGGTTCCCGGCGACCCCGAACCTCGCCTGGAGCTCACCCTCAACCACGACCGCAATGAGCCCTACGCTCTGGGTGAGGGCTACAGTCACGTCGCCTTCGCCGTGGAGAACCTCGACGCCCTGGCCAGCAAGCTCGAAGAGGCCGGCGGCGTAGATTTCGAGAGCAAGCCCCACGCCATGAGGAGCGGCACCCGGATCTTCTTCGTCCGCGATCCCGACGGATACCGCATAGAATTTATCGAGCGCAAGTAGCAGGTTTCCTGGACTCTCTCCGCGCTAGAACCCGACGAGCTTCGCGACGATCAACGAACCGTATGCGCGGTCCCAGGGTCCTCCGGAGTCCGGACGTTCCTCTTTTGCCCTTATTCACCCGACGTCGGGGAAGGTAGACTCTCGGAAACCCCTTCGTAGCGGGTGGGCTTCGCGCCCTCATTCTATGCGTCCCGTTCCCCGGTCAGAATGCACAAGTGTGCGTGTGGCCGACGGCTCGCACACCCTCATCAACTGTACGAAATGCCAACACCCGAGAGGTCCGCTTCCCCGCCGCGGTGGGAGAGGAGCCGGAGATCGAACTGGTGCTGGCTAGTTGCTACGTGGTTATAACCAGGACTGTCCGGTAGGCGAATTCTCGGAATTACTCCAAGACGAGGTCTCCACAGATTACGCGCATTTGGGGTATACAGCGCTCTCCGTATCCTGTTAACCTAGCGTCAAGCGCTCCGGACGGGAACATAGGGCGGTGATGGGGGCGTGGGATGCTACGGATGAGCACATCCGGTGGCAGAGCTCTACGGGCGGAGGTAAGGCGATAGTGGGCGCGGTCATCCAGCCGTGCGACGCTGGCGTTATCGGCTTCACGAAGGCCTCCGCTCCGTGTCCTATCCCTTCTAGACGGTGGGTGATAACGGCCACGGGGATCGGCTCGGGCATGGCCTTCCTCGACAGCACCGTCGTCAACGTAACGCTGCCGGCCGTGCAGGCGAACCTCGGTGTCACTCTTCAGGACGTGCAGTGGGTCTATGGCGCTTACGCCCTGGTGCTCACTGCCCTGTTGCTCGAACCCGAGCGCGAGCTACGGTTGTTGAGGTGATTCCCTGATTCCCTACTGAAGGGAGGGTCAGGGTAAGATGAACGCGGCGCATGACGACCACGCCAGCGCGCACGGTATGCCCGGTGGGTTGGCGATCTCCTCAGGAGGCTATACGCTGAGTGCGGCCCCGACGCTGTTCGAGCCCGGGCGCCAGGAGGAGTTTTCGGTCCAGATACTCGACGAGGCCGGACGCGAGGTGCGCGGCCTCGTCGAGCAACATAGCCAACGCATGCACCAGATCGTCGTGCGCCGCGATCTGATCTACTACCAGCACCTTCACCCGTCCCTCAGCGAGAACGGATCCTGGACGGTAGCTTTCACGCTTCCCGAGGCGGGGGTCTACCGCGCCTTCGCAGACTTCATGGTGGACGGTGTGCCCCTGACTCTCGGAGTTGACCTTACTGCTGAGGGAGACTTGCGTTTCGTACCGCTTCCCGACCCGACGAACAACGCCTATGCGGAGGATGACTACGAAGTCGTGCTGGACGCCGGGACGCCCACCGTTGGCGCCGAGAACGTCCTGGGCTTCCGCGTCAGGCGCGAGGGAGGAGAGTTCGAGAACCTGGAACCCTACCTCGGAGCCCTAGGACACCTGGTGGCGCTGCGTGAGGAAGACCTCGCTTACCTGCACGTGCATCCCACGGGTGGCACCGGTTCAAGGATCGGCTTTCGCGCCGCGTTCCCGAGCTTGGGCCGCTACCGTCTGTTCCTGCAGTTCGCCCACGAGCGGCAGGTCCGGACTGCAGCCTTTACCGTAGACGTCCGACCGTGAACCTGGAGCTAGGGTAGGGACGTTCCCGCCCTGGCCTCTAGAAAAGCCAAACATTTGGGTCCACCGTGAGAAGGGTAGAATGATGCCAACGACGGTTCGCGGCTGGGACACCCACGGTGGGTTGACTCGATCCCTGCTAGCGATCGCGGCGACCGAGAGGGTCGAGGATGGGACTTTACAAAGGGTCGTCTTGGTGGGAGGAAAAAAGGTTCTTTGCCCGGTTTCGTCATCGCCTGCGCTCGGGCGGGCTGCGCCTCAGGGGCGGATGGTTGCAGATCCTGCAGACGGCTGTGGCTGCGTGTTTGGCATGGTTTCTAGCGGCCCTCCTCCTTGGTCTCGATCGGCCCACGTTCGCTCCGATAGCGGCCGTCATCTCGCTGGGGTTGGCGGTGAGCGAGCGCGGACGGCGGGCGGTCGAGCTGACGCTCGGGGTGGCCTTCGGGATACTGATCGCCGACTTGCTCGTGTCCATCCTCGGTGTTGGGGCTGTGCAGGCCGGGCTCGTAGTGGCCCTGGCGATGACGGTCGCCGCATTCCTGGGAAGGCAGGAGATCGGTGTGAAGGAGGCCGCCATCTCGGCGATGATCATCATGATCACCTTCCAGTCCTCGGACGCTGGATTGCCGCTCGACCGCTTTTTGGAGGCGCTGATCGGCGGCGGCACCGCCTTGCTGATAAACGCGTTGCTCCCGATGAACCCCGAGCGCATGGTTGCAGAGGCTGCTTACCCCCTCTTCGACGAGTCGGTCAACGTGCTCAAGGAGCTAGCGGATGCGCTTGACGAAGGTGATGCCCAGCGGATCCAAGCCGCCTACCTGAAGGCCCAGGAGATCGACGCGCGGGTCAGTGGGCTGAAAGAAGCCGTCGTGGCCGGCCGCGAGACCGCGCGGCTCGCTCCGCCCCGGCGGCGAAGCCTCGGGCACCTCGAACTCTACGCCGCTGCAGCCGACCAGATCGACCTGACCGTCCGCGACGTACGGGCGCTCGCCCGCGCCGCGCTCGCCGTAGTGCAGCCCGGTAGTTCCGCACCGGAGCGGCTGTCTGGAGCAATCCGCGGCTTGGCCCAGGCGACGGAGTCCCTCGGCGTTTACTTGGAAACATCCGGTGCCCCCAACGACACGCGCACGTTGGCACTCGAGGCCGCGAGAGAGGCCACCGTGCTGCTCGAGGAGTACGAGGACCTTGCGAGAAACCTGGCGGTCAACGCGGTCGTCGACCAGATCCACTCTTCGGCCGTGGATCTCCTCCGCAGTACCGGCATGGATCGAGGAGCGGCCTTGCAAGCCCTGTGGGGGGTCACGGGGCGTACCTCCGCGGGCTAGGGTGCACTCGGGGAAAGGGCCGTAGCTCTGCGCCCACACTCTTCTCCTAATGCTGACCCAACCGACAAACACCCCAGGTTCGAATTCCTGGTGACGCTCCCCAGAGCTACTACGGGAGAATCTCGCTGGGTCCGTCGTAAGCCCTCACGGGTCAGGTTCGGGCCACTTCTCGTTCTTTCGCGTACGGTCCCGTGCTTCTGCCGACTACGGCGTAGAGCGGGTCGGAGACCGGACGACGCGGGCTACGATCGAGGCTCTGGATGTTTTTCCAGTTTCCTGCTTCGCGAAGGTAGTGTTCAACCAGGCGGACGTGGCCTTGGTCGTCCAGTTGACGCCAGATGGCGACCACCTTTGAGGGGAAACAGCGGTTCGAGAAGGTGATGATCGCAGGGGCGCCGACCCTCAGGGCGCGCCCGACCTCCCGCAGCACCTCGATGGGCCGGGTCAGGTAGTCGATGGATACGCAGATACCGCAGCCGTCGAACTCCGCATCCGCGAAGGGCAGGCGGGGGTTGGTGTTCAGGTTCTGGACCACGTAGGCGTCGAGCCGATCGTTACGGCGTAGCTCCACCTCGTTAATGCCGAGCCCGATCACGCGTCGGTATTCGATCTCCGGCGGTAGGTGGCTGAC
The DNA here is from genome assembly GCA_030776865.1 of Actinomycetota bacterium. Taxonomy (GTDB): domain Bacteria; phylum Actinomycetota; class Rubrobacteria; order Rubrobacterales; family Rubrobacteraceae; genus JALYGY01. Next base: position 7,817 of record JALYGY010000246.1, read on the forward strand.
CCAACTGCTCATCAGGTCGAGAATCTCGCCGCCCGGCGGGAAGAACTCTCGATACAGCTGCGTGACGGCGGCTATGGCCCGGTC
>JALYGY010000247.1 GCA_030776865.1 Actinomycetota bacterium
TCACGTCTGAGGCGGTAGACGTGCTCCTGGTAGAAATCTCGCTCGGGAAGAGATTCGGCCCCATCGCGCAGCCGGTAGGCTTCCTCGAGCGTCTCCGGGATCCTTCGCTCTCTCATAGGTCCTTGAATTCTTACCCCACGTTCACGATCTCATGCATCGCAACCCTAGGACCGTGAATGATACCACGAGCGCCGCTCTGCATACCCCTCTACCGGTCCTCCAGTTGCCCCGCCTCTTCGGCGCCCTCGACTTCCCACAGGGAGTAGAACAGACCCCCGCCGCGTACTCGAACCTGCAGGTGCCCGCCTTCGGCGAGCCTCCGGAGCATCCCGTCCGCCTCCTCCACCGTGAGCGAGGTCTCCATGGCGGCCTGGGCGGGCGTGAGCTCGCCGTGGTCCCGCAGCGCCCCGAGCAACTCCCGCTCCTTGCCGCTCGCCGAAGACACTTCCATCTTCCCCTCCGACAGGCCCGCGATGCCCCTCACCAGCAGGCCGAAGGCAGGGAAGATCATCCACCCGAACACGAATATGAGCCACCAGAGCCACGGGACCAGCGTGAACACCAGAACGGCGCCCACGGCCACGGGTATGAGCACCGCCAGGGAGGCCGTGACCTGCGCCCTCGGGCTCATCCTATCTATGTCGAGCCCGAAAAAGTCGTCGGGATCGTGGCGATCGCGCCGCCGCTCGAGGTCTTGATCCGGTCTCTTCTCCACAGGGCTACCTCGTTCCTAATATAACAGCAACCACGTGACCAGACTATGGCGCAAAACCAGGAAAATGCTACCCTCTGGAGGGACCGAAGAAGGGACTCGCGAAGATGGACCTAAGAGAGCGCGCGGACAGCAAGAGAGACGAGCTTCTCGACGAGCTGAAGGACTTTTTGCGGATGCCCTCGATCTCCGCCCGGGAGGATGGGGGTTTCCGCGAGTACGCCGACTGGGTTGCAAGAAAGCTGGAGGAGGCCGGCGCCGACGCCCGCATCATGGAGACGGAGGGCCACCCGGTCGTCTACGCGGAGGCCGGCGAAGGCGAGAGAACGCTCCTCTCCTACGGCCACTACGACGTGCAGCCGCCGGAGCCGCTGGAGCTCTGGGAGAGCGCGCCGTTCGAGCCGACCGTCAGGGACGGCTCGCTGTATGCCCGCGGCGTCGCCGATGACAAGGGCGATGTCCTCGCCCGCATCCAGGCTCTGAGGCTCTATGGGGAAGAGCACGGCCCGCTCCCCCTCAAGCTCAAGTTCCTCATCGAGGGCGAAGAAGAGGTCGGGAGCCCGAATCTTGCCCCCTTTGTACGCACCAATGCAGAGCTTCTGTCCGCCGACGCCTGCCTCTGGGAGGGCTCGATGAAGGACGAGGCGGGACGGCCCATGGTCTTCTGCGGCACCAAGGGCCTGGCCTACGTCGAGCTGCGCGCGAAAGGCGCCTCCTACGATCTCCACAGCATGTACGGCGGTATAGCCCCGAACCCCGCCTGGCGCCTCGTCCAAGCATTGAGGACTATCAAGGACGAGCGCGGCAACATAACACTCGACGGCCTCGACGAGCTCGCCGAAGAACCCTCAGAAGAAGACCTCGCGGCGATAAGCAAGATCCCGTTCAACGCCGAGGCGCTTAAGGAGTCCTGGGGGATAGACGCCTTCGACCGCGACCTCTCCGGCGAAGAGGCCCTCTATGAGATGCTGCTCAGGCCCACCGCCAACATCGCCGGCATTGTGGCTGGCTACACCGGTCCCGGCTCGAAGACCATCGTGCCTTCTCGAGCGTTCGTCAAGATAGACTTCAGGCTCGTCGCCGGTCAGAGCCCCGGTCCCGTGGTGGGCTTGATCCGCTCGCACCTCAGAAAGCGCGGCTTCGACGACATCGAGGTCGTGGACCTGCACGGGGTCGAGGCGGCCAAAACGCCGGTGGACTCCCCCGTCGTCCGAACCGCGGTCGAGACCTGGGAGGACCTCGGGCACCGAGACGCCAGCGTCTACCCGACCATCGGGGGGAGCGGGCCGACCGCACTCATCGCCACCGAGCTCGGGATACCGACCGTCATGACCGGGAGCGTGGCGAACTCGGGGAGCCGCCTCCACTCTCCCAACGAGTGGGTCCGGCTCGACGACTACTTCGAGGCCATCGGGTACTTCGCCCGCTTCTTCGAGCGGTTTGGCGGCTGATGGAAGGGGCCCGCGGGCTCGACCTCCCGGAGCGCGTCCGGCAGAGCATCGCGGCCGCCGTCGCGCACAGGGGCGTCCAGGCGCGCGTGATCTCCACGCACGCCCGCGCCTCCATGCGCCCCCCGCAGGGCCATATAATCGTCGCCGCCACCAGGGAGGAGATAGACGCCATCCGCGGTCCGGCCCGCATCGTGCGCCAGCTCGAGTTCTACAAGACCTTCTACGGACCCGTAATCCGCCTCGCATTCTCCGTCTACCCGGAGAGCATGAACACTCCTCTCTCCGCCAGCTCCCTCCTCAACGTCTCCCAGGTCTCGGGCGACGCCGCCCTCTCCGGCCTCGGCCGCCAGAGAAGCATCTTTCTACACTTCTACTACACCGAAGAGGGCGACCTCGCCTACGCATTCTCAAAGGAGATCGCCAACGCCCCCGAGCAACGCGCCGAGGCCAAAAGGATACTCAAGATGGCCCGCGATGCCTACACCGAGACCCCCGCCGAACGCCGCAACTTCCGCAGCGCCCACTCTTTAGCCGAGCGGCAGTTCGAGTTGCCTGTACCTCTACCTGAAGAGTAGATATAGTTTATTCCCACACATCCGCGTATACTTTGGCGGATGCCAGCGGGGAGCACGGCTAACGAATTCGTAGCGAAGATAAGCGATGCCCTGGCCGGGGCTGGACGTAGAGGCATCCATGTAACCACTGGGGCAGGCGCTTGCGAGTTGGAGGCCCAGCAGTTCTCCCGCCACACGGTGGAGGAAGAGGAGCCCACTCCCACTGGTCGCCCGCACCACCTGGAGGAGCCCCCGGGTCCGCGAGCCATCGGCGATCACGCCGGCACCTCGCGGCTGTGCTATTTCCTGGACGGCGTGCAGAGCTCGCGGGAGATAGGCCGCATAGAGATGTCCCCCGTCGTCGTCGCGACCGTGGCCGCCGCCATCGTAAACCGCTGCGACCGGCGGTTCTCGCACATGCCACTGGAGAGCCCACCGACCGTGGTACAAGCCGTGATCCTGCCCCGCAGCGCCGGAGACTCGGGGGTCGAGGCGTTCTGGGAGCTCTTGCTCGAGGCGGGGTTCTCGGAGCTCGGCCCCGACGAAGTCCCGTCCTCCCCTCACCTGGTCCTCGACTCGGCCGAATACATGGCCGAGAGGGACCCCTCCGACTACGTCGGGATGCGCGAGATGGCTCGCGTGAGGGTCAGGGCTCTCCGGGAGCGGCTGGAGGGCGGGATGTTGCGCACCTGGGAGCTCGACGACCGGACCCTGGATAACCCGGAAGCCTGGATCGCGGTAGACGGACAACTCAAAGACATTAGGGAGTCGAACCGGCGAGCCATCGGCCTCATAAAGAGCGTTGCACGGCCGGAGTTCGTGGGCAAGGATGTCGGGATGCTGCTTGACCTCGAGCCGGGGATGCGGACTACCAGCTTCGTCCCGGACTGGCAGCTACGACGGGACCCGAGCGAGCGACGCACCTCCTGGTACCTGAGGGTGTGGCCACCGCAGCGCGGTGCGGACTCTTTAGGCTCGCTCATGCGGGTTGAGGCACCGCGCGAGACGCCCCCGAAGATGGTGGATGAGATCTCGCGCTGGATCCTGGCAGAGCGGGCCCCGCTGGCGAAGCCCGATCCCCGCTGGCCGGCCATGATCTACCCCATTCACTACGTGGAGAAGATCCTGAAGCCCCTGGTGCAGGGCTCCGAGAGAGCGTACTCGAGGCTCGAGCGGCAACTCGCCGCTCCGGCGAATGGGAGGAGTTAATGCCGGACGAGTTTCTACACCCTGAATATTTGGATACCGACTCCGGAGCCGTGGGCCGGGTCGTCACCAACGAAGATCACCCGGCGACCGCGCACGAGTTCTACTTCTGGACCGCCGAGTCCGACGCCGCCCAACGCCTCGACATCGGGCACATCGTCGCCGCAGAGAGCGAGGACGCGACGGTAGTCGCCGCCCTCGACGATCCGCGCCGTTACTCGGACCTCCAGAGCTTCCTCGACGACTTCTACGCCTACGACGGGGATCCACTGCTCCCGACCTTGAGCGAGCGCGCGGAGATCCTGGTCTTCCGCGCGCGGGTGCTGGCCACCAAGCACCGCGAGAGAGGCAAGAAGAGCAAGCGCCCGGTGAGGAGCGGCCCCGTCTTCTTCGCGACGAGCGTAGCCATCGAGTTCGCGCTGGGCACCGAGGACTTCTCGGGGCACCGGATCCCCCTCCTCCTGCACGAGAACGGCAACCTCGTGAAGAACGGCTCGCCGCAGAGCACCCCCCTCTACGTTGACGGCGACTACCTCATGGGTCCCGAGGCCGGGCACCTGAACATAACGGGCATGAGCGGCCTCTCCACCAAGACCAGCCACGCCCTCTTCACCATAGCCAGCACCTTCCAGACCGTCAGGGACAAGAAGGTCGCCGCCCTGATGTTCAACGTAAAGGGCGCAGACCTCCTCTTTCTCGACAAGCCGGTCGAGGTGGCCCCCAAGGACGACCCGGAGCTCGCCGAGCGCTACGAGCGGGCCGGGCAGCGCGGCCTCCCGCAAGAAGACCGCGAGATGTACGCCTCTTTGGGGCTCGAGATCCAACCTTTTGAGAACCTCAGGATCTTCGCCCCGTTGCGCTACGGGATGGAGTCCGGGGAGAGGGTGATCCACGCCGAAGACATCCCGGCCCGCAAGCTCAACACCCTACGCAACGCCCGCGGGGAGGACTCTCGGGTCTACCCCATAATCTGGGAACTCGGGGACGTGCTGCCGTACGCCGGCTACGTCTTCGAGCCCTCGGACATGGACGACAAGTTCCGGGGCTTTATCGAGGAGCTGCGGGATGGGGGAATCAGGACGCAGGCGGACTTCTACGGGCTCCTGGATGAGATCGACGACTACTTCGAGAGCGCCCGCGCGGAGGGCAAGAACATCTCCTCCTGGAACGGGCACAACCACTGGACGATCGCGAAGGTTCGCAACCGCTTCAAGGTGCTGCCAAACAAGTGCGGCGGCCTGCTGGCGCACGGGCGGGTGGAGCACGGGGACCTGCCCCGCGCGGACGGCCCGTTCGAGGACCGCGAGGTGCGCGTGGTGGACATCTCCCGGCTCACCGGAATACCGCAGG
>JALYGY010000248.1 GCA_030776865.1 Actinomycetota bacterium
GCGCACTCGTCGCAGCGCAAGTCCTTACGATCGCTCCTCGTACGCGCGCCGGTCGAGCTTGTCTCTTCTACTTCGCTTGGTCTCTGGTTCTGTCTAAGTACTCGCTTGCTTTACCGCATCTCCCACGAAGTGCAAACCACATTCGGTCTTCTCCATACCAGGCCAGCGTCCCGCCCTGGCGTCCTCGCCCTCAGTCACCGGCCTAGTACACGGTTCGCACCCGATGCTGCGGTAACCCATGCCAAGAAGGGGATTGAGCGGGACCTCGTTGCGCCTCACATACTCGTCGACCTCATCCTCGCTCCAAGATGCGAGCGGCGCGATCTTGGCTACCCCGAAGTACTCATCAAAAGTCACCAGCGGCGTGCCCGCCCGCTGCTCCGTCTGGTCCCGCCTTATCCCCGTGACCCAGGCGTCGTAGCTCCTCAATAAACGCCTCTGCGGCTCGATCTTGCGGACCTGACAGCAGAGGTCGGGCTTGCAGCTGTAGAGCTCCGGCCCGTAGCGCTCGATTTGCTCCTCGACCGTAAGCCCCGGTGTGACGACCTCGAGCGGTAGCGGATACCTCTTCATGGCCTCTTCGCGGAAACGCAGAGTCTCCTCGAAGAGGAATCCGGTATCCAGCGTAAAGACCTGCGCCTCGTCGGTGATGCGCGAGAGCATGTCCAAAAGGACCATCCCCTCAGGGTTACCGAAGGAGACCGAGAGCGTAAGGCCCTTCCCGTAAACGTCCACGGCCCAACGCAAAATCTCCTGCGGCGCGCGGCCCTCAAGACGCTCGTTCACCCGCGCGAGCTCCTCGTGTCCTGGAGTCCCTTTTTCTCGCCCTGATCCCAGAGCTTCTCGCATCAAGCCCCCTATAAGAGGTGAATCGGCCGCCCAAAAGTCAGGCGAAGCAGCAAGCGTTACATCGCTCGGGACAGCCACAAGCGTCGGGTCTTATGTGGGTCTCGCGTATGGCCTGCAGATCCACGAAGAGGATACTAAGCCGCAATCGCCCACACGTCAACAAAACTCCGACAAATTTCGTCGACTTTAAAGATTTTTCTTCAGGAGCGCGCCACCGAGGGTGGTCATTTCCCGACGGCGGGTAGAGATCTTGGCATAGTCATGGGTCCCGCTTGGCGCCCTCTACCTCTTCCAGGGCCGGTTCGAGGTCGTCTTGCCGGAGTGTGCGCTCGTACACAGCGCAAAGGCGCCGTTGACGAACAAGTAGAGTGGGTAAGGCCTCGGTTCGTTCAAGAAAGGTCCGTGCTGCTACCTGAAGAGGTCCCTCTCGGGCGGCATGAGGAGGTCCCTGCCGGTACCGGAGCCCCCCTTGTACGGGTAGCCGCGGACGATGGCGACCGGTATCCCGGCGGTCTTGCCCATCACAAGCTCGGCGGCTGCGGCCAGCTCGTCGGCCACCGCCAGGACGCTGGCTTCCAGAGGATGGCCGTGGGGGTCCCTCTGGCCCCGGTAGTCGGCCAGGGGGTCCATGCCCGAGACGCCGATTGCGACGTTGGTGATGCCCTCCCTCCACGGGCGGCCAAAGGAGTCGGAGACGATCACGGCGAGCTCCAGGTCCATCCGGGCCGCCAGAGCGTCGCGGAGCCTTGCGGCGGAGACGTCGGGGTCCACGGGCAGGAGGCAGACCACATCGTCGCCGGGGACGTTCGAGGCGTCCACGCCGGCGTTGGCGCAGACGAAGCCGTGATGGGTCTCCGTGATTATGAGGCCGCGCTCCATGCGGACGATGCGACGGCTCTCCCTGAGGACGACCTCGATCTGGCGTGGATCCCTCTCGTGGCGCGCGGCGAAGTCCTTCGCGATCGCGGACGGCTCGATCGCGCGGAGGTCCACAAGACGTCCCTCGGCTTTGCTGACGATCTTGTGTGTCACGATCAGGACATCCCCCTCGCGAAGGTTCTTTCCGGCCGCCCGGCAGATGAGCTCGGGCAGGTCGTCTCCGGGCCGGATCTCCGGAATGCCTTCGACGGGCAGTGACTCCAGACCCCTCATGGTCGTGGGATCTCCTCGTCGAGGCGCGCAAGGTCCTCGGCCGTGTCGAGGTCGAAGGCTAGGTGAGGACGCTCACTGACCCGGATGTCGAGGCCGCGCTCCCGGGCCGCCCACAGGTGGGCCTCGTAGCTGCCGGGGCCGAAGACAAACGGCAGGACGTCCGGGGGACGGAGCAGGAGAGCGTTCGTGCCGGAGTGGGCGCCGTCCGGAGAGATCATCATGGAAGGGGTCCCTCCGCCGCCCTCTAACACGGCGCTCACATCCTCGGCGTCGATGAGCGGCAGGTCGGCCGGTAGGACGAGGAGCGAAGAACCTCCGCGCTCCATCGCCCAGCGGCGCCCTTCCTCGAGGGCAGGGTTAAGGCCGCGGCTCTCCTGCAGGAGCGGTGTGGCGCCCCGCTCTGCGGCCTCGGCAAGAACTATGCGGTCGGGGCTCACGACGCAGACGTTCTCGACCCCCGCCCCGCTAATCGCCGAGACGACGCGGCCCATCATGTACAGGGTGAGCCCGGCTCTGGCGCCGGGGTCGAGGATTGGCTTGAGGCGACTCTTTGTCCCCCAGAGATCCTTTACCGGGACGACGGCGAAGACACTCACCGCGCCACCGACCCGAACCCCAGGACCTCGCGCGCCAACCTCGTCCGGTCCGGCGCGTCGCGCATGATCGCCTCCGTCGCGAGCACGCGCATGCCGAGGGCTTCGATCTCGAAACGCTCCCCTTCGTCCACCCTATCCAGGACCAGACCTTCGACGAGCCCCTCGTAGATTCGGGCGACCCCGACTGCCGAGACCTCGTGGCCCAGAGACGCGAGCATCCTGTCCGCTGGTCCCTTCAGCGCTCGCCCGCCGACGATGGGGCTCACGGCGATCTTCGGCACCCGCGAGGCGGCGAGCGCCTTGCGCATCCCCGGCACCGCGAGGATGGGACCGATGCTCACCACAGGGTTCGACGGGCACAAAACCACCAGATCGGCCGCTCCGAGTGCGTCCAGGGCGGGCTCGGTCGTTTTTGCGGCGTCGATGCCGCGCAGCTCTATCGCCAACACCTCGTCCCGCTGTCTCCGGCGCACGAAGTACTCCTGGAACTCCAGCGGACCCTCCGGGGTGTCGAGGACGGTCGCGACCGGCTCATCGCACATCGGGAGGATCACGCTCCCCACGCCCAAAGCACCCGAGAGATCGGCGGTGATCCTGGTCAGCGGCTCTCCGGCACGAAGCCTAAGGGTGCGCAGGATGTGGGTCGCGAGGTCCCTGTCGCCGAGCTTGAACCAGGTGTCCTCGCCGTAGCGGGCGAGCATGCCCAGCGCGCCAAAAGACTCGCCAGCGACACCCCAGCCGGTTTCGGGGTTGGCGAGATCTGCCAGGGTGTACATCACCGTGTCGAGGTCGGGACAGACGCGCAGGCCCCACAGGTCGAAGTCGTCGGCGGTGTTCACGACGACGGTGAGATCGCCGGCTGGGAGCGCATCCTGCAGGCCCGCGGCCAGCTTCGCGCCGCCCACCCCGCCCGCGAGCGCGAACACCTTCAAGGCCTTACTTCCTGCGCGTCCATACGGAATAAGATGCTATCTCAATACCGTTTGCGATTGTACATTCTTCTGTTGCACGGGTTCCGGGGGGTGTGGATGCCTCGGACACCCAGGCTCCTCTGGTCTAGAATGGAGCGCGGCAAAGTACCCGGTCATCGCCCCAGGTCCGGAGGGCTCTGTGCAGAGCACGCTGACGCGAAGAGACTTCCTGAAAGTAGCTGGCACCGGAGCGGCCGGGGCAGCCCTTCTCGGTACTTCAGCGCTCTCCTCCGGCTGCGCCCCTCAACTAAGCAGAAAGACCGAGACCAACGTCATCCTGGTAATTCTGGACACCTTGAGGAAGGATCACGTCGGGGCCTACGGTAACCCCTGGATAAAGACCCCAAACCTCGACGCCCTCTCCAAAGAGAGCCTGCGCTTCACCCGGGCATACCCCGAATCGCTTCCGACCATCTGCGCCAGGAGGGCCATCCACACTGGTATGAGGACCTGGCCGTTCAGGGGTTGGCACCGCTACAAGGGTGTAAACGTCGGACTCTGGGGCTGGCAGCCGATACCCGAGGGGCAGAGGACGCTGGCAGAGATCCTCAAGGAGAACGGCTACGCGACCTTGTTCGAGACTGATAACATGCACCAGTTCAAGGCCTCCTACAACTTCCAGCGGGGCTTCGACGCCTTCGAGTTCATCCGGGGACAGACGACGGATCCTTACCGACCGCACTGGACCTGCCCGCAGGAGAAGGTGAGGCAGACACTGGTGCGGGACGAGTCCTTCGGCCCTGGAAGCATGCTGTACTTCTGCCAGTATTTCGCCAACACAGCTTACCGCCAAACGCAGGAGGACTGGTTCGCCCTCCAGGTTATCACCGGGGCTTCGAG
>JALYGY010000249.1 GCA_030776865.1 Actinomycetota bacterium
ACCCCGTACGCCGCGAGCCGCTCGGTCCAGAACTCGAGCACCTCCCGGCCCGCAACACGCAGCTCCGTCGCCGAGATCTCACCCGAACCAGCGTGGTTCGGGGCGATCCTCAGGTGGGGCCAGTCAAAGAAGGTAACCTCCGTCCCCGGTCTCCCCAACGCGTCCCCGTAGAACAAATGGTACGCCGAGACGTCGTCCTGGTTGACCGTCTTCTTGACCAGCCGCAAGCCCAGAACCTCAGTGTAGAACGCGACGTTCTCGGTAGCCTCCGTGGTTACCGCCGTGACGTGGTGTAATCCACCCAGCTCCACTTCACCCTCCAATCAACCGTTGATTCGAGCTGAGTTTAGTCCTAAACTTATAGTATGACAAGCGTGCGTGGTACGGGAGAGGATCTACGGAGCCCTGGGGTGTTGGCCTGGATGAGGCTGGCGCGGGTATTTCAGAGGGTGGAGAGAGATTCAGGCGAGCACTTGAGGGGGTGGGATCTCAACGTCGCGCAGTTCGATGTGCTGGCGCACGTGGAGGCTTCGGAGGGGATGACGCAGCAGGAGCTTGCTGACTCCCTGCTGGTTACCAAGGGCAACGTGTGCCAGCTTCTGGACAGGATGGAGGGTCGGGGTTGGATCTCCCGCCGCCAGGAGGGTCGTGCCAACCGCTTGTTCCTCACCGGTAAGGGGCGGCGGCTGTTCGACGAGGTCGTCCCGGGCCACGAGGCGTTGATCGCCGGGCGCTTCTCCGCGCTCGCGCTTGAGGAGCAGAACCAACTCCATGAGCTGTTGCGCAAGCTCGACAAAGCGCTCGACTAGCGGGGACGAGGCGGCGCTCGAGATAGCCTGGGAGTTCGGCGATGGTAAAGAAGGCGTCCCCACCATACTGGGGGCTGTGTACTAGAGGTGCCTTACGCGATGCATCCTGATGGGTTCTCGGTGCGGGCGCCCGCCGCAAACGATGCGGGGCCGTAGCAGAGCCCATAACCGCCTGCCAGCTCGCCGATGGTGGCCTTTAAAAGGGAGGTTGGATCCCACGCTCTAGGCGAACCGTTCGGCCATGAGCTGGGTGATCTCGGCCAGCTCGTGCAGCTCAGAGAAGAGCCTTTGCATCTCCTCACCCTGCATAGCTCGTCCGAGCTGTACCGAATCGCTCACCTCGAAGGTCACGACTTAACGGTAGGGAGGGGCGGCCCCCGAGCCGAGCAGGCCGCTCACCCTGTGGTTCCGCCAGTCTTCGACCGAAGAGAGGCTCTTTACCGCCGGGGCGTAGGAGTCGAGGATCCAGCGCTCGTAGTCCTCCGGGCTCACCCCTTCCTTCAGGTTGACCAGCACGATCATCGTCGCCACACCGGCTCCTTTCGACTTGTTTCCGGGAGAGCGTCGAACAGAGGTCCTAAACCAGTACCTCATCCACGTAGCACCAGCGCCAGTTCTCTCCCGGCTGGAACGACCTTACGATCGGGTGCCCGCTGGCGTGGAAGTGCTTCGTGGCGTGTTTGTTCTTGGATGCGTCGCAACAGCCCACGTGGCCGCACGTGAGGCACTCTCTGAGGTGGACCCACGTGTCGCCCGTCTGCAGGCACTCCTCGCAGCCCTGCGCCGAGGGCTCCACGTCCCGGATCTGGTCCGTGTGCGTGCAGTTGCGGGTGAGCCTTCTGAGCACCAGGTCTCCTCCTTCGTCGCACATACCTCTGAGGAGCGCCGCGTGCTTTCTCTAGCCGGCGTGCCGCGAGAAACTCCCCAGCTTCCAACCTAGAACGACGATCCCGGTTGCGTAAGGAACTTCGCCTCCTCCGGGGTCGTCTGCCTCCCCAGAATCTCGTTGCGGTGGGGAAAGCGGCCGAAGCGCTCGATTATCTCCATGTGCCGCACGGCGTAATACGTCGAACCCGTCTCGTTCCCTCCCAGCCGCCGGAACAGCTCGACCGAACGGCGCTGGTGCACGGGGTCTTCGCTGTGCATGAAGGGCATGTACAGAAAGGTGCGCTGGAACTCCGGGAGCTCCCGGTCGAGGGCATGATCCACGGCGTACTCGGCCGTCTCCTGCGCCTTGCGGTCGGTGGCGTAGCTGCGGGGGTCGCCCCTGAACATGTTGCGGGGGAACTGGTCCAGAACTATCACCAGCGCCAGGCAGCTTTGGGCCTCCTCCTTCCAGTCGTCCAGGTCGCCAGCTGCGGCCGCCTCGTAGAGGGCCTCGAAGCGGTCGCGGACCAGCCGGTCGAACTCGGGGTCCTTCGTGAACCATGCTTCGCGGAACTCGCCGTAGCCGGGTTCGCCCTCGCGCCCGAACCAGAAGTCCAGCACCTCCTGAGCCTCGGTGGGGCCTGCCTCACTCGGCACGGCCGATCACCGTTATGTCTTCCTCTCGCCTGACAAAGGTCTGACCTTCGAGCTTGGTGGTGTAGTCGCCCAGCATCCAGATCTCGGGGATGATCTCCGAGACTAGCTCTCCGTCGTCGATCATCCGCACCATCGAGCTCTCCGAGACCACTACGGCGACGGCGTTGGTGTGGCGCGAGACAGAGGCACCGGCCAGGTGCCTGCTCCCGAGGCCCAGCGGGATGTTAACCTCTTCGGAGGTGGCGTCTATGTAGCGGGCCGCCGAGACCACCACGCCCTCGTCCGAGACCACGAACGCCCCGTCGAGCTGAGCCAGCTCTTTCAAGGTCTCGCGCACGCCCGGGTCGTCTATACGCTTGCTCTCGTCTGGGTGGCCGTACAGGGGGTCCAGGATCAGGGGCTTCGAGTGCTTGAGGACCTCTTCCGAGTCGCCGACCACGAAGAGCGTCCCGATCTTGCGCCCCTCCCTCCCCTCGCGCGCGATCTCGACCGCGAGCGCCACGGTCTGCTCCAGCACCCGCGAGTCCACCTCTCCCCTCCGGGAGCAAATATCCTCGAACATCTCTGTCCTACTCTTCACGCGAACCTCTCCTTCTCGACGTTTCTCCTCTATCGGCAGACGAATCTCACAGCGCAGCTTGCCCGCCCGGGCCGGTAGGATCTTCGAGTCTATCGATCGCGGTCAGAAGATACGGCGTCGGTGATCTCGCGCCCACCGCAGGCCCGACCATAAACCAAGCTCCCTAAACGCCGTCCCTCGAATTCATCGGCGCTCCACAACGGGCTTACATCCCCTCTAGAAACGCGAAAAAATTCTAACATCCCGACAACCTAGCCGTTCGGCCAGGTGCCAGCTCCTAGGTGAGCTCCCGAAAGACCCCCGAGAGCCACTCCTTGGCCTCTGCGACCTCCTCGTAGGTGAGGGCGTGGCCGGTGTTGCGCCACCGGAGGTCGAGGTGAGCCCCGGCTTCGCGCAGGATCTCCACGAGGCGCTCGGTGTTCTCGGGTGGGATCATCCGGTCCATCCGACCGGCTGCCAGAAAGATGGGCGTCCCGGAGAGGTCGGGCACGTCCTCTGGCTCGAACGGCACCATCGCGCGGAAGAGGACCGCGGCCCGCAGCAGCAGCGGATGCAAGAGCATGAGGCTCGCCGCGATGTTCGCCCCGTTCGAGTATCCGACGGCCACGAGTTTCGAGAG
>JALYGY010000250.1 GCA_030776865.1 Actinomycetota bacterium
TGCGGGTGGCTCGCAAGCCCGGGATAGTTCACCGACGCGACCTGCGGGTGGCCTTGCAAGAACTCCGCGACAGCGAGGGCGTTCTCCTCGTGCTGGCGCATCCTGACGGCCAGGGTCTTGAGGCCGCGCAGCACGATCCAGGAGTCGAACGGCCCCGGGACCCCTCCGGCGGCGTTCTGGTAGAACTTGACGCTCTCGTAGAAGTCCTTGTTCGACGTAACGATCGCCCCGCCGACGACATCCGAATGGCCGCCCATGTACTTGGTCGTCGAGTGGACGACCAGGTCCGCCCCCAGGACCAGCGGGTTCTGGAAGTAGGGCGAGGCGAATGTGTTGTCCACCGCGACCAAGGCACCCCGTTCATGCGCCATCTCGCAAAGGGCAACTATATCCGAGAGGGTCAACATCGGGTTGGTGGGGGTCTCGATCCAGAGCAGCTTCGTCTCCGGACGGAGGGCCTTCGCTACCGACCCCGGGTCGGTTGTATCGGCGTAGGTGAACTCGAGGCCGCCCGTGCGGGGAAGGACCTTCTCGAAGAGGCGGTAGGTGCCGCCGTAGAGGTCATCGCCCGCGACGACGTGGTCTCCCGGGGACAGGAGGCTCATCGTCGCGATGGTCGCGGCGAGCCCGGAGGCGAAGGCGAGGCCGTAGTCGCCTCCCTCGAGAGACGCCACACACTCCTCCAGGGCGGCACGGGTCGGGTTGGCGGTGCGGCTGTACTCGTAGCCTTTGTGCCTGCCCGGCGCTTCCTGAGTGTAGGTGGAGGTCTGGTAGATCGGAACTATGGTGGCGCCCGTTGCCGGGTCGGGCTCCTGGCCAGCGTGGATGGCCCTTGTGGCGAACCTCATCTATCCCTCCTCGAAGACGCGGAACGGTCGCTTGAGATCCTCCGGGGTTACGTTCGAGTTCTCCAGGAGCCAGGCGTCGTCGAAGACCTTCGAGACGTAATTGCGCCCCGTATCCGGCAGCAGCACCACGACCACGGCCTCCTCCGGGAGCCCCTTAGCGGCCCGCAACGCCGCGACGACCGCCATCCCGCATGAGCCGCCGACAAAGAGTCCCTCCTCGGCCATGAGCCTCCTCGTCATCAGGAACGACTCGCGGTCGTCGACCTGGATCACCTCGTCCACGACCTCCGGGTCGTAGTTCCTGGGGTAGAAGTCCTCGCCGACGCCCTCGACCGCGTAGGGGTGGACGTTGTTCGGGTCGGAGAAGATCGAGCCCTCGGGGTCGGCGCCGATCACCCGCACATCCCCTTTTCGCTCCTTGAGGTACCGGCCGACGCCCGTGATGGTGCCGCAGGTGCCCATCCCGGTGACGAAGTGCGTGATCTCGCCGTTTGTCTGCTCCCAGATCTCCGGTCCCGTCGTCTCGTAGTGAGAGAGAGGATTGGCGGGGTTGTCGTACTGGCCGGGCTTGAAGCCGTCCGGGAGCTCGCTCACCAACCTATCTGCGACCGCGTAGTAGCTCTCGGGGTCGTCTGGGGTCAGACCGGTGGGGGTTACGACCACCTCGGCCCCGAGGGCTTTCAAGAGGTCCTGTTTCTCTTTGCTCACCTTGTCCGGCATCACGCAGATGCAGCGATAGCCCTTGATGGCCGCCGCGAGCGCGAGGCCGGCGCCGGTGTTCCCGCTCGTCGGCTCCACCACGGTGCCGCCCGGCTTAAGGTCGCCCTCCTTCTCGGCGACCTCGAGCATCTTCACGGCGGGACGGTCCTTTACGGACCCGCCGGGGTTCATGTACTCGAGCTTGGCCAGGAGGCGGGCGCGGAGGCCCTCGCCTCGCTCTGTGCGCCCGAGGCGCACCAGCGGCGTGTTTCCTACGGCGTCCGTTATGTTCTCGAAGTAGTCCATGGTCAAGGCAGTATAATGCCCCTCGTGGAGAAGAGCCTCTGGACCGCGGACAGGGTGCCCGGGGAGGTCGAGCTGGCGATCTGGCGCGCCGGGAGTGGTCAGAAACCCCTGATCTGCCTCCACGGCATCACCGCCCAGCACAGAGCATTCAGCGCCCTGGCGCGCTACCTCGGGGGATCCCGCTCCCTCATCGGCGTGGACCTGCGGGGCCGGGGCGACTCGGGCAAGCCTGAGTCGGGCTACGGGCTCGGGGCCCACGCGCGGGACGTGATACGGGTCCTCGACCACCTCGGCCTAGACAGAGCCGTGATCGTGGGCCACTCTATGGGAGGCTTCGTCGCCCTCAAGGCCGCCCTCTCCTACCCAGAGCGCGTCCGCGCCCTCGGCCTCCTCGACGGCGGCTGGCCCCGCGTCGAGGTTTCACCGGAAGAGATGTCCGAGGAGCAAGAGCAGGAAGCGGCGGCGATAGGGGAAGGTCTCGAGCGGGCCTTCAGGCGCCTCGACATGACCTTCGAGAGCCCTGCTGCCTACCTGGACTTCTGGTTTCCCGACCGGGGCCTGACGATGGAAGACCTGCCGCCGGACCTCGCCGACTACTACCTCTACGACCTCGAGGAGGTCGAGGGCGGCTACCGGCCCAAGGCCTCCTCGGCGGCCGCCAGAGAGGACTCGCCTTCGGCCTCCGGGTGCAGCCCGACCGCAGATGAGATGCGCGACATTGGATGCCCGGTAGCACTGGTGCGGGCCTCCGAAGGCTTCTTCCCCGGCAGCGACCCGGTCATCTCGGATGAGACCCGCGACGCGATGGCCGGGGTCCTCGATCTCCGCTCGGATACC
>JALYGY010000251.1 GCA_030776865.1 Actinomycetota bacterium
CGTGCCCTTCGCCCGCAGCGTCGTCTCCATTCCGGCGGGCACCTCCAGGATGTCGCCGGCGAGGTTCGCCGTGCTCACCGCGCTCGGCTCGGCGGCGTGGAACGCCGTCCTCATCGGGGCCGGCTACGCTTTAGGCGCCAACTGGGACCGGGTAAGCGGCTGGGTGGGCGCCTACTCCGATGCTGTGTTGGCGGCAGTGGCGATTGTGGCCGCCACCTACCTGACCGTCCGCGGCCTGCGCAAGCACCGGGGTTTCGGGTAGGCTGGCGGCGCATGAACTTGGAAGCGTGGAAGCGACGGGCGCGGCAACTCTCGGCGCAGACCTACGCCCTCTACCTAGCCTATCGCGACCCCCGTACCCCTTGGTACGCCAAGGTCTTTGCCGCCCTGATCGTGGGCTACGTATTCAGCCCGATAGACCCCATACCCGACTGGATCCCCGCAGTGGGGTTGCTGGATGAGATGGTGGTGGTCCCTGTCGGGGTGCTCCTCGCCGCGAAGATGATCCCCCCTCAGGTCATGGAGGAGTCTCGGGAGAAGGCCCGAGAAGTGGTAGAAGGTGAGAAGCCCGCAAGCCGCGTAGCGGCGGTGGTAGTCGTTGCACTCTGGGTACTGTGCGTCGCGCTGGCCGTCTTCTTGGCTGTACGGGTTTTCGGATAGGGGTACGTGCTTTGAGGGGATAGTCACCAAAGCGCTACAGTAGTCCAGGGAGGACCGAACCGGGAGGAGCAAGATGACCGGACCGGACGAGAAGCCTACAGGTTTGACTGGGAACGGCTCGCGGGGAGAATCGCTGGACCGGGCGCTCGGACGTGCGAGCGGCGCACCCTTGCGGACCGGCAACTGGCTCACCCTGCTCCACAACGGTCCGGAGACCTTGGACGAGTGGCTCGAGAGATCGGTCGGGCCCAGAAGTGGATACACCTGGAGCTCTTTCAGTTCGAGGGCGACCGGATCGGCCCGTCGGGGATGATCACCAGCACCCGTTTGCCGTCGAGCGGCACCGGCTGCAGCGCCCGCGCCAGCAGCTCCTGGACGCTATCGGCGCTCAACGTTTCGGTCGTCGATCCCTGTCCGATGATCATAGGCTTCTCCCGAGAAGAATTACACACCGCTGAAGGCGCTAAAGCCCCCGTCCACCGGCACGACGATGCCGTTTACGAAGCCCGCGCCGGGGCCGCACAGCCAGATCAGGGTAGCGATCAGGTCGTCCGGCTCGCCGAAACGTCCGGCCGGCGTGTGGTCGATGATCGTCTGGCCGCGCGCGGTCAGCGTGTCGTCATCGTTGAGCAGGAGCGCGCGGTTCTGCTCGCCGACGAAGAAGCCGGGCGCGATCGCGTTGACCCGCATCCCTTCCCCGAGGGAGCGCGCCAGCTCCGACGCGAGCCAGCGGGTGGCGTTCTCGATCCCGGCCTTCGCGACGCCATAGCCGGCCACCCGCGTCAGCGCCCGCTGCGCAGCCATCGAGGAGACGTTGACGATGCAGCCCCGCCCGGCGCGCGCCATGGTCTCTCCGAACACCTGGCTCGACAGCAGCGTGCCCTGCAGGTTCAGGGCTATCACCGGATCCATGCCCTCGACTGGTAGATCGAAGAAGGATTGCCCGGGCTCGAGGGTGGCCGAAGGCAAGTTTCCGCCGGCCGCGTTGACGAGCACGTCGATCCGCCCCCACTGCTCCACGACGGCCTCGCGCGCGGCTTCGAGCTGTCCGCGATCGAGCACGTCGGTGGGCAGCGCCAGCGCGACGCCGCCGTCCGCTTCGATGGCCTGCACGGCGGCCTCGGCCTTCTCCCGGCTGCGGCCCAGCACGCCGACCTTCGCGCCGGCCCGCGCCAGCCCGTGCGCCATCGCGCCGCCGAGCGCGCCCGTGCCGCCGGTGACGACCGCGACCTGTCCTTCGAGGCTGAACAGCTCCGGCAGTCGCGTGGTTGCTTGGTCAGACATACGTAGCTCCCTGGATTCGGAGAAGGTGACGTGTCGCTGGACCTCCGAACTCGTCACCCTCTTGCTTACCCCTTTAGCGCGTTATATACGTCGTCCCTGGAACGCCATAAGCGCGTTTGGCCAGGCCGTAGGCGCACTCGTGGTCCATCTCGTGCGCCCCGTCGGGGCTATGCCGATACCTCCGCCCTAATCCTCCGTCGTGAGCCGGACGCGGAAGAAGTCGAAGAGGACGCGCCCCACTGCGAGCGACGGGACGGCGACGATCACGCCGACGATGCCGCCCAGCCCCCCTCCGATTATCACGGCGAGGAAGACCAAGACCGGGTGCACGCGCAGGGTGTCGCCCTGGGTCTTGGGCGTCAGGACGTTGCCCTCGAGCTGCTGGATACCCAGGAACAGGAGGGCCGTCAAGAGCGCTGTGGTCGGCGAGACGGTGAGGGCCACGATCACGGCGGGGATCGCGCCGAGCCAGGCGCCCAGGTACGGTATGATGGCCGTGGCGGAGACGAAGACGCCGAGGACTAGGGCGTAGGGGACGCCGAGCAGGAGCAGGCCCACCGCCGAGATGGCGCCCTGGATGGCGAGCACCAGGGCGAGCCCTCCCAGGTAGCGCGAGAGGGAGGAGCCAAAGGCGTCCCACAGGGTCTTCGCGTCGCGCCGGTATTCGTGGGGCGCGGCACTCAAGAACGCCGCCTCGAACCTGCGCACGTCCACGAGCAAGTACGCCGCTATAAAGACTACCCCGAAGAGGGTCACGGCGAAGCTGGCGGTGCTCGTGATGACGCCGAACGCACCCCCGAGCACGTTCCCGGCGACGGATCTTGCGGCGTTGACCAAGTCCTCCCTGACCCTGGAGATGAGCTGCTGCGGGTCGCTCGGCAAGAGCCCTCTGTCCTGCAGAGAGTCCTGCGCGTTGCTCAGGTGCCGCCCGACGGTGCTCACAATCTCCGGTACGGCCCTTACGAGGGCCGCGAACTGCTCCACCACCAGCGGCACGAGGAAAGAGCGCCGCCAGCACGAAGATGCCCACCACGAGCAGGAAGGAGGCCAGGATCGCGAGTCCGCGCGGCATGAGCCACGAGAGCCAGCGCACCGGGAAGGAGAGCGCCAGGGCGAGCGCGAACCCGCCGACGACGGTGGTGAGCACGCTCGGCACCCGCCAAGATCACCAACGCGAGCAAGGCGAGCACGGCCAAGATCAGGGCCGTGCGGGTGCGCTTCGAGATCCGGATCGGCGTCGGGTGGGCCGTAACGTCCGGTTCGGCCTTAACGTCGGACCCCGATTGCCCGTTACCGCGGAGCCGGCCCGCGAGCCGCTTCACGAGCCACTCCGCGTGCCCGGCCCCGGACCTCCGACCACCCCGGCCGCTCGAGGTGCGAGGGAGGTTCTCGGCTCTCCTCGACCCGGACGCGCGAGATCAGCCCACTCTATCATCTCGGGCAGTGTATCCTCCTCGGCGCGGGCGACCCGTGCATGCTACCCTGCAAGCGGCTCTGCCGGAACCGGGCAGGAGGTGGAGAGAGAGCGGCAGGAGCGTCCTGGCCGTGGTCTCGTCCCTGGTCGTCTTCGTCGTAGTCTCCCTCCTCGCTTTTCTCGTCGCGCTTCGCTTCGTCGACGGAGTTATCTGGCCGGCCGTGATCTGCGTCTTCTGCGGCTTCGCGGCGGCGACGGTGCTCAACGCCACGGACGTCATGGCGCGGTGGAGCAGGCGGGACCCCACGGACAGCAGGGCCGGCGGCCGTGGTGATCGACGGGAGAGCGGCTGCGTACCCTAGCCCGACGGCCGAACCCTGCGTGTAGCTCCGGTACGAGCCGCAGCCGGCCGGGTTTCGGGCACCTTTCGGTGGGGTATCGGGTACGGCAAACGGAATGGCGCTTGATCTTCGCTGCTCTCAAGGACCGTCGCTTCCGAAGCGATCACGTCCGGGGAACGCGAGAGAAAGGAGCATACGGGGCTCACCCGCGAACGCCGTCGATGCTCGCGGCGCTCTCTGAGAACTGGTGGGCGCTGGCGTTGCGCGGGCTCCTCGCTGCGCTATTCGGGCTCGCCGCGCTCTTTTTGCCGCTCGACACCCTCGAGGCGGTGGGCCGCGTCTTCGGTGTCTACGCGCTAACGGAGGGCGTGCTCGTCGCCTTGACCGGGATAAGGAGGACCCGATACAGCGGAGTGATCATCGCCGAAGGAGCATCCGGCATCGTGGCCGGACTGGTGGCTCTGGCCTGGCCCTCCATCACCGCGCTCGTGCTCCTTTACGTCGTCGCCATCTGGGCGATACTCAGCGGCGTCGCGGAGATGATCGCAGCCGTCTCGCTGCGGCGCGAGATCGAGGGCGAGTGGGCCCTGTTCCTCGTCGGGATCCTCTCGGTGATCTTCGGGATAATCCTCGCGGTGCTGCCCGGCGTGGGGCTGCTCTCGCTTGTCTGGCTCATCGGGCTCTACGCGCTCGCGGTCGGCGGCGCGCTGATCGTGCTGGCCTTCAGGGTACGGGGCGCCCCGAGACGCGAGAGTAGCAGGGTGAGGTGAGAACCGGCTACCAACCCCCTCTGTTAAACAGCACCCGCCCGGCCGTCGGGGGTTGACTGGTGGAGGTTTTCGGGTACGTACCCCGCGTGCGGTGTCCGTACTCAGACGGACGGGAAGAGGCGCAAGATTAGGGAGCAGAAAAGGGCAGAGCGCAGAGGGAGGGTCCGGGAGAAGATCGACCCGCTCAAGGGACCGAACACCGCAAGGAGCTCGAGGCGCTCGCCCGGGCCATGCTCGAGCGGGAGACCCTCGACGAGGAGGAGATCCTGGAGGTTACGGGCCTCCCGCCCGCG
>JALYGY010000252.1 GCA_030776865.1 Actinomycetota bacterium
GGGCCTCCGAGAGCGGGGACCTCGTCCTCGTTCCCGACTCTCACTGGCGCCTCAGCCTCGCCGTGAACAGGGGAAACGCTGCCCGAGCTCTTCTACTCTCTGTCGGGGACGAAGTTCGCATAGATCCCTCGGAGGAGCAGCACTCCTACTAAAGCTGGCCGCCGTACGCCTTCTTTCTGCGGTGTTGGGATAGAGATGAGTGGCCTCTCGCTGAGGCCCTCTCTCAGTACCGGAGCTGGCCGGTGATCTCGGAGTCGATCCTCTCCTCAGAGCGCAGGTATTCGTGGGTCTTGGGGTGGAAGCTCACGGCGAGCTCCCGGCTCTTGAACGGGTACTTGCGGAAGACCTCTACCCGCCCGTCCTCGACCTCGATGATGTTGTAGCAAGGGCGCGTGTTGCCCCTGACGCGGAGGGTCGAGGCGGTTCCCGAGTTCACGATGAGCATGTCCTCCAGCCTCCAGGAGTACGGCACGTGCTTGTGCCCGGAGAGCACCAGATCCACCCCCACCTCCAGAAGCCTCTCCAGGACGTCCCCGGCGTCGAAGACGATGTTGCGCTCGCGCCCGGTGCCCGGCAGGGAGATAAGGTGGTGGTGGACGACGAATATCTTGAGCTTGTCCGGGGCCTCCGAGAAAGCGCGGTAGATAAAACCGTAGTGCTCACGACCCACCTGCCCGTCGTTGAGGTCCGGCTCGGAGGAGTCCACGCCCACCAGGATCACGTCGTCGAGATCTATGACCGAATGACGTTCCCCGAAGAGCCGCTCGAAGTGGATGTAGCCGACGTTTCGGGCGTCGTGGTTGCCGGGGATGACCATGACGTGCTCGCACTCGATGCAATCGATGTACGCTGCGGCCTGCTCGAACTCCTCCCTGTAACCCGCGTCGGTGAGGTCTCCGGCGACCACGACAGCCGTCGGGTTCAGACGGTTTATCTCGATTATCGTCCGGTCCAGGAGCTCGGGGATAAATCGAGTATTGCCGCAGTGGATGTCGCTTATCTGGCAGATGGTCAACCGGCCGTTGCTCATGTTCTGCTCCAAACCCAGCTCTGCCCTGGATGTCCCGCACTCCCCGTCGGACAATCTCTGGGCCAAGCGTGTCTTATCGCCGCCAAGATCATTATAGTGGGATTCGCGAGGCAGAGGTGGCCCCGGCGAGACTACCGGAGGGGGACCGGGCGGTTATCATTAGGGCTCTCCGGTAGAGGAGGTCACGCGATGGACGAGAAGGACACCAACCGGGCCGGAGACGCCTCCGAGGAGCTGGACAGCCTCGCCCGCGAGTCGTACAGGGCGGCGGTAGACCAGGCCTTCGACGTTCAGAAGAGCGGCATGAGGCTCTCCCGCCGCTTTTTCGAGAACTGGATCGAGACCCTCGAAGAGCACGCGGAGCTCAACCGCCGCACGATGAGGGGCCTCACGGAGCTGGTCCGGGAGCAGCGGGAGGTCTTCCGGGAGATGTCCCGGGATTCGCTGGACGCCTACGACGGCTTCGTAGATTCCCTGGCCTCTTACTACGAGGAGGTCTCAGAGGAGACCGAAGACTAGCCCAACTTCCGCCCGGGAGGTCTAGATTTCCACCCCTGGGGGTTGAAGGCGCGCCGGTCGTTGTTAAGATTTTGGAAGTCGCATGGACAGACCGAGAGTGATCGACAGCTACCCATGACGGAGGAAGAGCTTCCAGGAGGGATCTTCGGGGAGGTGGCGGCCGGGGGGCCCCACCGCGTGAACCCCCGCGCGACCGGGGTCTTGCGCCGCAACAGCATCAAGTCCTGGACCAAGCCGGCCCCGTCGCTGTACCCCCACCAGTGGAGCTGGGACAGCGCGTTCATCGCCCTTGGCCTTGCGCACGTGGACAACCGCCGCGCGACCAGCGAGCTCGAGACGCTCTTCGAGAGCCAGTGGGCCACGGGGAAGGTCCCGCACATAATCTTCAACCCCGAGGCGCCTCCCAGGAGCTACTTCCCCGACGCGGAGCGCTGGAACTCCTCCACCCTCTCCGAGGACGCCCCCGCCGGTACGCACACGAGCGGCCTCTGCCAGCCGCCCGTCCACGCCATCGCCGTGCGGCGCATCTGGGTTACCGCCCGGAGCAAGGGCGAGCTCCACGCCTTGCGCGCCCGCCGCTTTTTGCACGCCAACTACCCGCGCCTCTTCGCCTGGCACCGTTACCTGGCTACCGCCCGCGACCCCGAGGGCTCGGGGCTGGTGACGATCTACCACCCCTGGGAGAGCGGCACCGACAACTCCCCGAGGTGGGA
>JALYGY010000253.1 GCA_030776865.1 Actinomycetota bacterium
TTCTCCCTGGCGTCTGGGACGGGGTCGCCGTGCGTTGCGGCGAATCCTACCACAAAGAGGTCAGGATACCTCTCGCGAACTGCCTTCAAGATGTCCGGCGTCGCCTTGAGCCTCAAACTCAGGCCGCCTTGTGAGCGCCGGATCTTCTCGGTCACCGAAGAGGCGGGCGCGAAGTCGGAGACCGCGGCGGCCATGACGAGCGCGTCGGCTGCCCCCGCGCGCCTCAGGACCTCCGTTTGCAGCTCCTCTACGGTCTCGACAGCGGCCCACTCGGTCCCCGGCTCCCTCACTTCGACGTTCGCCGCCACCACCCAGACCTCGGCCCCGAGCCGCAGGGCCTCGCGCGCCACGGCGAGCCCCATCCTCCCTGAGGAACGGTTCCCTATAAAGCGGACGCTGTCTATCGGCTCGTGCGTGCCCCCCGCGGTAACAAGCACCTTTAGCCCGCTCATGGGGCCGCCGAGATCCCCTAGAAGCCGGGCGACCACCTCCTTTGCAGGAGCCATACCCCCTCCCCGGCTCGGGATGATGCGCCAGCCATCCTCGCGCAGGAGCGCCAAGTTCTCCTTCACGGCGGGATGCTCGGCGGTGGAAGCGTCGAGGTCAGGAACGACGAAGCCAGGGCCGGCCAGTTCGCCCAAGCCACGAGCGAGCCGGGCCAGAGTACCGGCGGTAGCCGGCGCGAAAAGGATGCCCTCGGGAGGTTCGGAGGGCTCCTCCAAGATCGAGCCCCCAAAGGCAGCGGGTCCGACGAAGCTCCGGGCTCCGGGCTCCAGGATCACCTCCACCGGGTGGCCGGCCCGCGAGATCTCGCGGGCGATCTCGGGGGCCGCGAGTGCTCCGGGCCCCGGCCCAACCGAGTGGAGGATCAAGGCGCAGAGGCCCTAGGCCGCGCCCTCACCCTCCTCGGGGGAGTCTCCTCCGGTACCCAGGAAGTCGTCACCAGTGGCGGCACCGATCTCCTCCTCGGCCCTCTCCAGGCGCTCCCTGAACCCGACCTCCAGCTTGCCCTCACGCAGCTCCTCGATGGCGATGCTCAAGGGGTGTTGGGAACGGGTGTGCACCTGCGGACCCGGGATGCCCAAGGGCTCGTTCAGGCCAAGGGTAGCGGTGTACTCGTTGATCTGGCGTGCCCTCTTGGCGCTGGCTATGACGAGCCCGTAGCGGGAATCGACCTTGTCCAGAAGCTCGTCTATCTTAAGATCGTGCATCGTGTGCTCCTTCTCCTGCGACTACTCTTTGCAGCGTCTCTATCATGTCCTTGCGTGCCTGCTCGTACTCACCGTTTACGACCTCGTAGTCGAACTCGTCGCGGGCCGCGATCTCCTTTATCGCGGTCGCCATGCGGCTCTCGACCGACTCAGAGGTCTCCGTCGCCCGGCTCTCGAGCCGCCGGCGGGTCTCCTCCAGCGACGGCGCCCGAACGAAGACCATCACGGCGTCGGGGCGACGCTCCTTGACCTGCCGCGCCCCCTGAAGCTCGATCCTGAGTATAACGGAGCGCCCGTTTTCCAGGAGCTCCTCCACGCTCTGCTGTGGCGTCCCGTAGAGGTTACCAGAATACTGCGCCCATTCGAGGAGCCTATCCTCCTCGATCCAGCGCTCGAACTCCTCGCGGGAGAGGAAGACGTGGTCCCTGCCGTCCACCTCGCCCTCGCGGGGCTCGCGCGTCGTGGCCGAGGCTATGAGCGCCAGCTCGGGGATGGCTTCGAGTGCGGCCCGGATCAGGGTGTCCTTGCCCGCCCCAGAGGGCCCGGAGACGACGATCAGCCTTCCCCGTCGCACCCCAGAGCCCTGATCAAGCGGTCCCGCTGGCCGTGGGTGAGTCCAACCAAGGTCTTGGACCGGCTGACCCCAGCCTCCCGCATGACCCGCGTGACTTTGATACGCCCCATGCCCCGCACGGCGAGCAGCATCTCCTCGACCTTGGCACCCTTGAGCTCCTCTGAGGGGTCCATGAGCAGCTCGTAAATGCCGAGCTTTCCGCTCTTGAGCCTCTGCTTGGTCGCGGCCCGGGCGTAGCGAACCCTGTTGGCCTCCTCGAGCGCGCTGCGGCGCTCCTGGGTTGTCCTCTCTGGTGCCCGCCTCAACATGGGCCTGCTAGTATATCATCGGCCGCCACTAAACGCCCTTTAACCGGGGATTTCCTGCAAACCGCCGGTCAGGTCTGCGGCGCCCAGCTCCTCCTCATCCAGGTAGTTTGCGAACTCGTCGAGTATCTCTTTGGGATCCCGCACGAAGCTCGCCGTGCCGACCTGCACCACCGTCGCGCCCGCGAGCATGAACTCTGCGACGTCGAGCCCGCTCATGACCCCCCCGCTCCCAAGGACCGGCACGCCCACGGCCCGCGAGACATCGTACACCGCCCGCAGAGCGACGGGCTTTATGGCGGGACCGGAGAGTCCCCCCCGGACCAGCACGCTCCGCCGATGGGCGTCCACGGTGAGCGCCGGGACGGTGTTCATGACGGTCAGGGCGTCTGCCCCTGCGGCCTCTGCGGCCAGGGCGTTCTCGACCACGCCTTCAAAGGTGAGCTTGGCGAAGATCGGCTTTCCGGGGAAGGCTGCCCGGCAGGCCGCGACCACCTCCTCGACGGACGCGGCGGTTGCGCAGAAGGTAAGGCCGCCACAATCCACGTTGGGGCACGAGAGGTTCAGCTCGACGGCGGAGACGCGCCCGTACCCGGAGAGCCGCTCGCAAAGGGTGCCGAACTCCTCTACTGTCTCCCCGGCGACCGAGACGAAAAGGGGCACGTCGAGGTCGAAGGCGTCCAGCTCTCGCAGGAACTGCTCCACGCCCCGGTTCTGGAGCCCGATGGAGTTGACCATCCCGGCCGGGGTCTCGGCGACGCGCGGCGGCGGGTTGCCAACCCTCGCCTCCGGGGTCGTGGTCTTGGGCAGGATCGCCCCGTAGACTCCCTCCACCTCGCCGAGCGCCTCCTTCGAGAGGGTCCCGGAGGCCGGAACGAGGGGCGTCTCGAGGGGGATGCCACACAGCTCGACCGCGAGATCCACGCCGGTCTTCCGTTCTTTTATTACCACGCCAGGACCTCCGCGTGGAAGACGGGCCCCTCGACGCACGACCTCACATACCCGCCGCCGCGCACCGGGACCACGCAGCCATTGCACGAGCCGTTGCCGCACCCCATCCTCTCCTCCACGGAGAGCTGGCAGAGAGCCTCCTCCCCAACCGCCCGTTTGACGGCGGCCAGCATCGGGTTGGGGCCGCAGGCGTAGACCACCGGGTAGCTCTCGAGGTCAGGGACGGCATCGAGGACCGTGCCCCGAGTCCCCAGCGACCCGTCCATCGTCGCCACCTTCGATTCCGGGAACTCCCGGGCGACCTCCGCCGATCGGGCGTCGGCGAAGCCCAGGAACATGTCGTGGCGCACGCCGAGCTCCCTCAGGCTCCGGCTGAGAACCCTGAGCGGCGCGACCCCCACGCCGCCGCCCAGCAGGGCGGCCCGTCCCGCCGTTGCGTCGATCCCGAAGCCCCGGCCCAGAGGAGCGCTGACCTCAATCGTGGGGGCACCGTCAAGGAGCGCCGTGCCGTGTCCTCGCACCTCGAAGAGGAGGCTCGCGATCCCTCCCACGTGGTCGTAGAACGAGAACGGCCGGGCGAGGAACGGGTCCAGGGTGAGCGGGAACCCGTTCGCGCGCGCCATCACGAACTGCCCGGGTTCCACCGTCCCCGGCCAGCGGTAGTGGAGTACTGTGTAGTTACCCACCCTCTCGCGGTCTTCTATGTGCACACCGTAGAACTTCATGCCCTCGTCGCGTAGAGGCCCTGCAGGGAGTTCACGCGCCGGGCGCCGCCCCTGATCTCCGCCTCGATGCCCTGCACGGCGGCGGCAGCGGCGGCCAGAGTGGTGATGCAGGGAACGCCGTGCATGAGGGCTTTGCGACGGATCAAGTACCCGTCCGTGCGCGCCCCGCGTCCCCACGGGGTGTTGACGATCAGGTCCACCCCTCCTTCCTCGATGAGCCCGAGGACATCCTCGCCGAGCTCCCCGATCTTGGGCACCACCGTGACCGGGAGCCCGTTGTTCTTCAAGACCTCCGCGGTGCCCTCGCTCGCGGAGATCTCGAACCCCAGGTCCGCGAAAGCGCGGGCGATCAAGACAACCGCCCGCTTGTCCCGGTTGGCGACCGAGATGTAGACCCGCCCTGATACCGGGAGCTTCTGTCCCGCGGCACTGAGCGCCTTGGCGAAAGCGCCTCCGAAGGTGCGGTCAATACCCATCGCCTCCCCCGTCGAGCGCATCTCCGGGCCGAGGAGCGGGTCCACGTCGGCGAACCGGTCGAAGGGGAAGACCGGCGCCTTGACAGAGAAGTGCCCGTTCGTGGAAGAGCGTAGCCGCATCTCC
>JALYGY010000254.1 GCA_030776865.1 Actinomycetota bacterium
CGTGGCTCTCCGAGCAGTGGTGGGTCTCAATGAGGGAGCTCGCCGAGCCCGCCATCGAGGCGCTCCAGAGACGCAGGATCGTGGTCTACCCCGACTCCTGGCGCCGCGAGACGCTCCGCTGGCTCGAGAACATCCACGACTGGAACGTCTCCAGGCAACTCTGGTGGGGCCACCGCATCCCGGTCTGGTACGGTCCGGGCGGCGAGGTGGTCGCCTCCAAGGAATCTCCCGGCGAGGACTACGAGCAGGACCCGGACATCCTGGACACGTGGTTCTCCAGCGGTCTGTGGCCGTTCGCCACTCTGGGCTGGCCCAAAGAGAACGAAGACCTCGCGTATTTCTACCCGACGAGCCTGCTGTCCACCGCTCGAGAGATAATGTATCTGTGGGTGGCGCGCATGATCATGATGGGTCTGCGCATGGTGGACGACATCCCGTTCGAGAAGGTGAACGTCCACTCGATCGTGCTCGCCGAGGACGGCACGAAGATGAGCAAGTCCAAGGGCAACACCATAGACCCGCTAGAGCTCTTCGATGAGTACGGCGCCGATGCGGTCCGCTTCGGTCTCCTCTACCAGTCCTCGACCCAGGACTTCGCCTACTCCTACGAGCGGGCGGAGCTGGGCAGGAGCTTCGTCACCAAACTCTGGAACGCC
This sequence comes from Actinomycetota bacterium, assembly GCA_030776865.1. Taxonomy (GTDB): domain Bacteria; phylum Actinomycetota; class Rubrobacteria; order Rubrobacterales; family Rubrobacteraceae; genus JALYGY01. The sequence continues at coordinate 657 of JALYGY010000254.1, forward strand.
ACACGCTTCGTCCTCGGCTACGCGCAGGTCGATGAGCCCCGCGTGGCCTCCGCTGCGGACCGCTGGATCCTCTCCGATTTCAACCGGACGGCCCGCGATTACGATGCGCTCCTGGAGGAGTGTGAGTTCTCCGAGGCGATGCGCTTGATCTACGGCTTCGCCTGGAACCAGTTCGCCGACTGGTACATCGAGATAGCGAAGGCCGCCCCCTCGCCCGCTACGCCGCACGTACTGCGCCAGGTCTTCTCCGCTATCCTCAAGCTTCTGCACCCCGTGATGCCCTTTGCGACCGAGGAGATGGCGCGCGTGCTCGGAGAAGACGAACTGCTCGTGCGACAGGGATTCCCCGAGTACGACGTCTCGCTCGAGGACGACGAGGCCTGCGGGCTGCTCGACCGCACCAAGCGGGCGGTCTCCGCCGTGCGCTCCTTCCGGGCCGAGTCCAGGGTCGAGGGCAAGCTCGAAGGGCGCGTCTCGGGGGAGGTGGACCTCGAGGTGTTCGGCTCTCTGGCCGGCGTCAAGCCCGTCGAGTCGCTCGACGGCTCGGCGAAGGCGACGCTGGCGGCGGGGGACGTTGTGGTCGAGATAGTCTTGAGCGAAGAGCTCCGGCGAGGGGAGATCGAACGCCTGAAAAAGGAGATTACGCGTCTGGAGGTCGAGGTCGAGCGCGCCCGCACAAAGCTCGCGAACGAGAAGTTCGTCGAGAGGGCCCCGAAGGAGATAGTCTCCGGCGAGCGCGAGAAACTCTCCGCGAACGCCAGCATGCTCGATACCCTGACCCACCGGCTCGAAGAGTATCTCTAGGAGAGCCCCAACAAGAGCGCAGTACTCCTTCCCGGAGGTCTGCGACGAACTCGAGCGGCGCCGCCGCCTCACCCTCGGCCTAGAGCGTATTAGAGCCCTGCTCTTGCTTCTCGGTGAGCCCCAGCGACGAGTGCGCGTCGCGCAGGTCGTGGGCACCAACGGCAAAGGGACCGCCGCCGTCGCTCTAGCGGCAGCGCTCGAGGCAGCCGGCGCGCCCGCAGGCGCCTACCTCTCGCCGCACGTGCTCTCCTACACCGAGCGCGTGATGCTTCGCGGCGAGCCCGTCACCGAGGAGCTCTTCGCCGCCGCGATGGGCGGGGTCATGAGCCTGGCCGACGCCAACGACGTGCCGGCCTCGCAGTTCGAGCTGCTCACCGCCGGGGCGCTCATGATCTTCGCCGAAGAGGGGCTCGCGTGGGCGGTGCTGGAGGCGGGCCTGGGTGCCCGGTACGACGCGACCTCGGCGGCCGCGCCCGAGGCCGTGGTGCTCACCAACGTCGGCCTCGACCACACCGAGTACCTGGGGAGGTCGGTCGAGGAGATCTCTCGCGAGAAGCTCGCGAGCCTCTCGGCGGGGTCCGTCCTGATCCTCGGCACGGACGACCCGCGCGTAGTCGCACTCGCCCGGAAGGGGTGCAAAGAGGTCGGGGCCCGCCTCGTCGAGGCCACCCCAGAGACGGAGGAGCCGCCCCTCCCCGCGAGCCTCCCGCCCTACGCGGCGCACGACGCGCGGGTGGGGCTGCGGGCGGCGGAGGTCTTGCTGGACCGGGAACTGGTCGAGGAGGCACGGGCGGCGTGGAGCGCGGCCCGGGCGTTGCCGGGCCGCTTCGAGGTGCACGAGGTGCGCGGGGTCCCCGTAGTCGTGGATGGCGGGCACAACCCATCCGGTATCAACGCGGCGCTCGAGGCGATGCGGAGCTCCTACGGCGAGCGGCCGCTGGGCGTGGTCTTCGGCGCCTTGCGGGACAAAGACGTCGGAAGTATGCTTACCGAGTTGCGAAAAGAGGCCCACGTCCTCGTGCTCACGCGCCCCGAGGACGAACGGGCGGCGGACCCCGTGCACCTCATGCGCGAGCACGGTCCA
>JALYGY010000255.1 GCA_030776865.1 Actinomycetota bacterium
GCTCTGCGCCCTCGCCTCAAGCAGGAAAGGGTGCAGCGCTACGTGTGGATCGCTTTCAAGTCGGAGTGTATCTACCCGTGTGGTTCGGTGCGGCTCGTGCTCACGCCACCCGCGAGCTCGGAGAGCCGGGCCGAAGGGCTTATGAGGTCGGGGTCGGTGACCACGTCCACCAGGGCGGCCGTGTCGGAGGCGAGGGCTTCTTCGAGGGCGGGCACCAGATCGTCGGACGCCTGCACCGTGTAGCCGTCCGCGCCCAGGCTGCGGGCATAGGAGGCGAGGTCTACCTCTCCTATGTCGGTGCCGGCGGTGCGTCCCAGGTCCCGGGCCTGGTGCATGGCTATGGTCCCGTGCATCCCGTTGCGGAAGACGACCACGGTGATCTGCGCCTCGCAGCGCACCGCCGTCTCCAGCTCCTGGCCGGTCATGAGGAAGCCACCGTCGCCGGCGACCGCCACGACGCGCCTCTCCGGGGCGGCCAGCTTCGCCGCGATTGCGGCCGGTACCCCGTAGCCCATCGCGCCGTTGGCCGGCGCTAGCTGCGTCCGCGGATGGTTGTAGCGCCAGTAGCGGTGCAAGAAGCTCGCAAAATTACCCGCGTCGTTGGTCATAACGGTGTCCTCCGGCAGGACTTCCTGCAAGGCAGCGACTACCCCGGCGGGGTCGATCCCGTTCGCCGTTCGGGGGGCAGGGATCGAGCTGGAGTCCAGGTAGGCGCTGTGGGCCGTGCTCCAGTCGCGCTGGGGCCGGGGGGAAGGCGCCTGCGCAACGAGGGCGGAGAGGGCGTCACGGGCGTCGGCGACGAGGCCGCGCTCGACGGGGACCGTTGCGCCGATCTCACCCGGATCCACATCCACCTGGATCACCGCCTGATCCCTACGGGGGAGCTCGTAGCTCTGGGTGGTCACCTCGTCGAGTCGGCACCCCACGACGAGCGCCATGTCGGCCTCCTTCAGCGCCTTCAAGGCCTCGGGCGGCGTGGCCAGAGTGAGGTGCCCCAGGTACAGGGGATGCTCGTTGGGGAAGACATCCTGTCTACGAAACGCCGCGTAGACCCCGACGTTATACGCCTCGGCGAAGGCGAGGAGCTCGGCGCGCGCGTGGCCCGCGCCGCCGCCGGCTATCACCACAGGACGCTGCGCCTCGCTCAGCCGGCGGGCGAGCGTGCGGACCCCCTCGGGTCCCGGCGCGGAACGGGACGGAGGCGTCAAGCCAATGTCCGGGCGGTCGGGGACCTCCTCGCCCAGGAGGTCGGCGGGCAGGGCGAGCATGACCGGTCCCGGACGGCCGGAGGTGGCGATGCGCACCCCCCTCTCGACGAACTCCGCGACGCGGTCGGCGCGGTGGACCGTGGCCGCCCACTTGGTGATCGGGGCGTAGAACACGGTGAGGTCTACCTCCTGGAAGGCCTCCCGGCCAAGAGAGGTAGTCTCGACCTGCCCCAGCAGAACGAGCATCGGGGTCGAGTCCTGCCTGGCGGTGTGAACGCCGATCGCCAGGTTGGAGGCGCCCACGCCCCGCGTGGCCATCGCGACCGCCGGCACCCCTGTGAACTTGGCGTCGGCCTCGGCCATGAACGCGGCTCCCGACTCGTGCCGGGTCGAGACGAGCGAGAGCCCCGGGTGCTGCTCGACGGTATCGAGGACCTCCAGGAAGCTCTCGCCGGGGACGGTGTAGAAGCGCCGGATGCCGGCACGGGCGAGTACCTCCACCGCGACGGAACCAGCCTTTATAGTGGAACGAGCGGTCATGGATCCTGCTTCCCTCGTTGTTCGTTGGCGCATCACGCTGCGAGCGTCCTTACATCCTACACCCCCTTGTGGCTTCACAAGGTCGCGGAGGTGTGAGGATGGGCATATAGTGTGCGAGGGCTCGTGAGAAACGCTGCTGTGATCGGAGGTGAAAAGGGGTGGCGGAGGTGATCGTGATCGGCTGCGGCGTGATCGGCTTGACGGCCGCCGTACATCTGCGCGAGGCGGGTCTCGACGTCCGGATCGTGACGGCCGCGCTACCCCTCGAGACCACCTCGAGCGTGGCGGCCGCCGTGTGGTACCCCTATATAGCCTACCCTCAAGACCGCGTGCTCTCCTGGGGGGAGCGAAGCTTCGAGTTCTTTGCGGACCTCGCCCGCCTCCCCGAGAGCGGCGTTCGCATGCGCGAGGGCGTCGAGCTGTGGCGGGGTTCGGCCCCGGACCCCTGGTGGGCTAGCGCGGTGCCTCGCCGCGTCCGGCGGTGCGCGCCCGACGAGCTGCCGCCGGGCTACCGCGACGGCCACGCCTTCGTCGCGCCGGTCGTCGAGATGCCGGTCTACCTCGGCTACCTCCTGGACCGCTTTACCGGGGCCGGGGGGCATGTCGAGCACCGCGTCGTCCCTTCGCTCGAAGAGGCCCCAGAGGGGGGCGTGATCGTCAACTGCGCCGGGCTCGGCGCGCGCGAGCTGGTCGGAGATGCCTCCATGGAGCCTGTACGGGGTCAGATCGTGCGCGTCCGTAACCCCGGCCTCGAACGCTTTATCCTCGACGAAGATAACCCCGAGGGCGTTACCTACGTAATCCCGCGCTCGGAGGATTGCATCCTCGGTGGTACCGCAGAGGAAGGGGTGTGGGACACGGAGCCGGACGCAGAGATAGCCGCCGCTATCCTGAGGCGCTGCGTGGCGCTCGAGCCTCGCCTCGCAGAGGCCGAGGTGCTGGAGCACAAGGCGGGCTTGAGGCCGGGCCGCCCGGAGATACGGCTCGAGCGGGAGGATGCGGCCTCCGGCCCGCCGCGCGTCCACAACTACGGGCACGGCGGATCCGGCGTCACGCTCTCCTGGGGTTGTGCCGAAGAGACGCTCCGGATCGTCCGCCAGGTCCTCTAGGAGCGCTAGGGCTACAGAGCCTTGTAGCTACCAGAGAGATCCTCTATCGGCGCAACCGCCACCCCCGGTGACGGGCCCCGGCCAGTTCGCCCTCCAGGCTGGCTTCGGCTTCCTTCCTGAGCGGCCCGAGCTCCTTGCTCACGCGGTTGGCCATCGCGCGCCTGGTTCGCGCGTAACCCTGGTTTACTATGTCCGCAACGAAATCCGAGTAGAGGTCCTCCGACTTGTCGATGAAGCGCTCGATCTTCTTGCGAGTTCCCCCCTCGAGCCACATCGAGCGAGCGAGATAGTTGCCGGAGAACTCGCCGAGTAGCCCGACGACCTCTTCCCTTCTTCGCTCCTGCTCGTACGGCAGATCCGCCTCCTCGTACAGAGAACCCCACCAGACGAAACCCCGATAGAGCCTCGCGAGCAACCCCCGAACCTCGGCCACAGCCTGCCCGCGACGTTCGCCCTGTTCGTGTCTGCTCTCCGTCGCCCGCAAAAAATCTCCCCTCCAGACTGAGCCTTATCCACGGCATATTATGGGCATCGAGGGTAACGTAACACAATATGTTGAGGGACTCTCGGTGGAGAAATTCCAGCGTTTCGGACGAACGGCGGACGAAAGGGGCCTGCTCCCGGGGTTAGATCCCCCTTAAATCGTTGAGGCGTCTACTCTGGCATCTCGCCGAGTAGCTTGGCCAGCTCGTACAGCCCGGGGTCGAGCGGACGCTCCTTGCCGACCACTCTCTCCAGCGGGACGCGCCTCACTTCTTCGCCCCTGACCCCGACCATCGTCCCGTGGTCGCCGCCGGCCAGAGCCGCCACCGCGGTGGTTCCCAGACGGGCGGCCAGTATGCGGTCGCCCGCGGTCGGATCCCCGCCCGACTGGATGTGCCCCACCGCCGTCAGGTCGGCCTCGTAGGTTCCTTCGGCTTCGTTGATGTACTCCTGGAGCTTGTCGGCGAAGAGCTCGGCCCCCTCCGCGGCCACGACTATAAAGTGTGACTTGCCCTGCTCGTAGGCCCTCTCGAGAAAGCGCAGGATCTCCCCCGGGCGCGTCTCGAACTCCGGAACGAGGACCGCCTCGACACCCCGCGATGGCGCTCATCAGTGCCAGGTAGCCCGAGGCGCTCCCCATAACCTTCACTATGTGCGCCCGGTTGTGGGAGATGGCGGTGCCCCTTATGCGGTCTATGGCCGCCACCGCCGTGTCGATGGCGGTGTCCACCCCTATGGCCAGCTCCGTACCGGGTATGTCGTTGTCTATGGTAGCCGGTACACCCACTGCCTTGACCCCGGCCTCGCCCATCGCCTTGGCGCTGGTGAGGCTCCCCCGCCGCCGATGATGACCAGACCCTCCACGCCGGCTTCCTCAAGCCTCCGGACGACGCGCTCCTGTCCCTCGGGCTCCCTGACTTCCTTGGAGCGTCCCGTCCCGAGCACAGTCCCGCCCTGGTGCATCAGACCCCCGAGGCGGCTCCTGTCTACAGGTTGGAGGTGTTCCTCCAGGAGCCCGTCGTAGGCATTCTCGGCCCCCACCACCTCCCAGCCGCGGGAGAAGGCCGCCTGCGCCACGGCGCACGGCGGCGTTCATGCCAGGGGCGACGCCCCCGCCGGTCAAGACCGCTATCTTCATCGAGGTCGCTCCTCCTTCTCCGATCACGAGTCGTCATATGATGCCCCACGCCTGTACTTCTACTTTACGTCAGTCTAGCGAGGGAACCTCTAGTTCTTACCTCTACGTTTTGTTGAAGGTTAGAGAAACGCGATATGTGGGGGTCTGACGGGAGCGGCGACCCCGCATACCGTGGATCAGCGCGGGTTCTGCCAAGAGCGGGTAACATGATCCAAGAAGTGTGGGAGGAGAGCGTACGAGATGGAGGCCGGGCGCGGTCCGGTAGCGGGATGTCGGTGTACGAAGCCGCGGAGGTTCTAGGGGTCGGCGTAGACACCATAAAAGAGCGTGAGCAGCACGAGGGGGTGGCAGAGCACGGGCGACTACCCGGGGACGTCCGAGAGACTTGTTGGCGAAGTGCGCGAACAGAAGGATGACTCATAGGGTCGCAAGGAATCCAGGTGGCGGAGGCTGAAGAGGTGCTAGATCGCCCGGCTGTGGAAGGCGGGACGCTGCGGCGGGCCTGCAAGGAGCATCGCCGCTCGATACGAGGAGGTACGGGATGAAAGAAGGCGAGTTGAAGGCCTCACTCGAACGGGCAGAGGCCGTCTACGAGGAACTGAAAAGGACTCGCGCCTCCCTCGGAACCATGCTCGCGGAGGCGATCAGACGCGACGGGGGCCTCTCCGAGTTCAGGCGACGCGTGGAGGATCTACCCTACCTCATACGGAGCGCGGACCTCAGGAGGACCGAGCTCAAGGTAGAGCTGCTGGGGAGGTGGCTGAAGGAGGCGCAGAAGGAGCACCGCCGGACGACGGAGGAATCAAAGAGGGCCGGCGCCGCCCTGGAGGAGGCGAGGAGGGCCTACGCGCGGGCGGTGAACGTCGAGCAGAGGTCGAGATTGGAGGCAGAGCGCCTCGAGGAGCTGCACCGGGGGGAACTGGGGCGCCTTGAGCGGCTCCAGTCGGAAACGGTGGAGCTGCAGGAGGAGCAGGAGGTAGCTACGTCGTGACCCCGGCGCCCGTCCCGCCGGTTGGCGCTTCCGAGCCAACAGACAGGTACAGAGAGTCCCCTTACAGGAGGTGGTTCGCTGGGTGAGAAAGGCACTCCGGCGCCCCATGGAGCAGGGGCCGGTGCAGACACCGCCAGAGCAGCCGCGAGCCGTACGGGCCGCCTGCAGAGACGTCTGAGGGCCCTCATGCGCGGCGAGCGACGACCGGAGACCAGCACCCCGCTCAAGCTGTTGACCACGGACGAGTTGCGGTGGGCGCTGGACCTCGTCGAACGCGGCGGGGTGCTTCCAAGCGGCCAGGTGCGCCGCCCCGAGGTTTTCCGGGCGTCCCCGCCTCGGGAGTCGGAGGCCCTGGAGCGGTGGAGGCAGCTCTGTGGCGAGCCCCTAGATCATCTGGAGGCCGCTGAGGAGCTGCTGGATCGGGTGGGCGAAGCTCACGGTTGGGACTCGCGCGAGGCGGTGCAGGCGGCCTTGCTTCTTACTCGCCTGGAGCTACCCGACGCGAGCCCCTGGTTCGTTGGGAAGAGGGCCGAGGCGGTCTTGAACCTCTACGCCGAGCTGGAAGAGCACCGGCACGAACCGCATCATCCCCACGTACGGGGTGCCGTCCGACGCCTGGAGCGCCTGAAAGAGATGGGCCGCCCGGCCTCCGGGGCGGAGAGCCTTGAGGAGGAATACCCGGGGGACCCTGAGGAGGAAGCCCTCAGCCGGCTCTCAGAGCGCTCCCAGAACTCCCCCGCTCACCGGAGGCCCCGCCCACCAGACACCGATGAGAGCTCAGGAGGGCGCCAAGAACCATGGTGGAGAAAGGTATTCGGTAGCTAGCGCTAGATCGAGGTCCTCTTCCCACCTCTCGCTGAGGTCCACTGCCAGGTCGCCACTGCTCAGATCGACCTCGGGGTCCACGGGCGATGAATATTCCCGGGTCAGGCTTAGGTATTGACGAGCGCGGCTCTGCGCGGTAGCAATACGGGGGCTCGTTGCCCCGGGCGACCAGAGCTCGAGGCCGACGAGCAATCCTCTGGACGCACGGCCGTGGAGCTGCCGGGGTGATCATTTGCTGAGGATGCCTGTCATGAAGCGGGACGGCGATTACCGCATCGCCACAGGGGATTGGTAATCGGTAGACAGTTGGCGCCGAACCTTCTCAGGGGGGACAACGACGTCGTCGAGGCTACCGAGGCTTGGATAGGAAGGACGAAGTCTCCGTGAGAGATGCTAGCAAGACGGACCCGCTCTGGTACAAGGACGCCATCATCTACCAGCTGCACGTAAAGGCGTTTTTCGACTCAGACAACGACGGCATAGGAGACTTCAAGGGCCTCAAGGAACGCCTCGACTACATCAAGGATCTGGGGGTGACGGCGGTCTGGGTCATGCCGTTCTACCCCTCTCCTGTACGCGATGATGGCTACGACATCGCTGAGTACAAGAACGTCCACCCCGACTACGGCACCAAGCGCGACTTTCGGGCCTTCGTGCGCAGGGCCCACGAGCTAGGACTCAACGTTATAACCGAGCTCGTCATAAACCACACCTCCGACGAGCATCCTTGGTTCCAGCGAGCGCGAAGGGCCTCGAAGGGATCCGCGAGGCGCAACTTCTACGTGTGGAGCGACACGACCAAGAAGTACGAGGGCACCCCCATCATCTTCAGTGACACCGAGACCTCCAACTGGGCCTGGGACGAGGAGGCCGGCCAGTACTATTGGCACCGTTTCTTCTCCCACCAACCCGACCTCAACCACGACAACCCGCAAGTCTTCAAGGCAATGATGACCGTGATGCGCTTCTGGCTCGACGCCGGCGTGGACGGGCTCAGACTCGACGCTGTCCCCTACCTCATAGAGCGCGAGGGAACCAACAATGAAAGCCTCCCCGAGACCCATGAGATCCTCAAGAAGATGCGGGCGGAGATGGACGCCCGCTACGACGGCAGGGTATTTCTCGCAGAGGCTAACCAGTGGCCCGAAGACCTCTTACCGTACTTCGGCGACGGGGACGAGTGTCACATGGCGTTCCACTTTCCTCTAATGCCCCGAATCTACATGGCCCTCGCGCAAGAAGACAGGCACCCGATCGTGGAGATCATGCACCAGACCCCCGAGATCCCCGACACTTGCCAGTGGGCGATCTTCTTGCGCAACCACGACGAGCTGACCCTCGAGATGGTTACCGACAGTGAGCGCGACTACATGTACCAAACCTATGCCAATGACCCACGGATGCGGGTAAACGCGGGCATCCGCCGCAGACTCGCCCCGATGATGGAGAATGATCGGCCGCGCATGGAGCTGCTCAACAGCCTCCTCATGAGCATGCCGGGAACGCCCATCGTCTACTACGGCGACGAGATCGGGATGGGGGACAACATCTTCCTCGGCGACCGAAACGCCGTCCGCACCCCGATGCAGTGGACGAGCGACCGCAACGCCGGCTTCTCGCGCGCCGAACCCGCCCGCCTGTATCTTCCCCCCACAATGGATCCGGTCTACGGCTACGAGTCGGTCAACGTCGAGGCCCAGAGCCGCAGCGCGGGCTCGCTCCTGAACTGGATGAAGCGCATCATAACGGTACGCAAGGCGCACAAGGTCTTCAGCCGCGGCACCCTGGAGTTCTTGCATCCGGGCAATCGGAAAATCCTCGCTTACCTCAGGGAGTACGAGGACGAATCCATCCTATGCGTTGCGAACCTCTCTCGCTCGGCTCAGCCGGTGGAGCTGGACCTCGCACGCTTCAGGGGCCGGGTGCCGGTCGAGCTGCTCGGCGGGACCAGCTTCCCACCGCTTGGCAACCGGCCGTACATGCTCACCCTTCCTGGACACAGCTTCTACTGGTTCCGACTGACGACGGAGGCTGCGGCCCCGAGCTGGCACCAAGAGAGCCCGCGGGTCGGCGAACTGCCCGTTCTCGTTCTCCCCGCCGGGAGGTCCCCGGCCAGCAGCGTTTACCGGGCTCCTGTGCGACTCCCGGATCGCTCCCTGGCACAGCTTGAGCGAGAGGTGTTGCCCGGCTTCCTAGAAGCCCGGCGGTGGTTCGCAGCCGCCGGGGTCGAGATCGAGGGCGTCGAGGTCGCTGCCCACTCCGAGTTCGGTCCCGACCGGCTCCTCGTGCTGCTGCAGGTGTGGGTGAGCAACGGGTCCGCGTCGACGACCGCCGAGCCGCGGCGCTACTTTCTGCCGCTCTCGGTGGTCTGGGAGGACAGCGTAGAGGAGGAGGAACTCTCCGCGCTCATGCCCCACGCTCTGGCGAAGCTCCGCCGGCGTGCGAGAATGGGCATCCTCTACGACGCGCTAGCCGACGATGGTTTCTGCCGCGAGGTGGTCGCAGCCTTCGCTGAGAACCGAGAGATTGGTATCGGGGAGAGCGAGATCCGCTTCGCAAAAACGGCAATCTTCGACGAGCTGATCGGTAGCGATCCGGTGACGGACTTGAGCGTTCGCCGCGCCGCCGCAGAGCGGAACAGCTATTCCGTCATTCTCGGTGAGAGGCTCACCCTGAAGACCTACCGGTGCCTCCAAGGGGGGACGAACCCGGATCTGGAGGTTGGACGCTACCTGACCGAGGTGGTCCACTTCGAGAACACCCCACCGCTTGCCGGGGCTGTCGAGCTGGTAGGACCCGACGGCAGACCCACCCCCCTCGCCCTGCTACGGGGCTACGTCGCGAACCAAGGCGACGGCTGGTCCTTCACCCTGGATTACTTGAAACGTCACCTAGAGGACCGTCTCGTGACCTCCTGGAACCCAGAGGAGGGAGAGTTTACCGAGCGGAGAGAACAGGAGGTGGAGGACACCTTATTCATGAACCACGTCCGGACTTTGGGTGTTCGTACCGGAGAGCTGCACAGCGCGCTCGTGGCTCCGACGCAGGACGAGGCTTTCCGCCCGGAACCGGCATCCCCCGAAGAAGTAGCAGGTTGGGTCCAGACCGTCCTTACGGATCTCGAGCGTACACTCGAGATGCTAGAGAAGCGGCGGGACGAGCTGCCGGACGGGGTGCACCCCGACGTAGACCGCCTTTTTGCGCTGCGCAGTGAGTTGGCGGGAAATGCTATGGCCATCTGCGACCACGGCTTCGAGACCGTGAAGACCCGGCACCACGGAGACTATCACCTGGGGCGGGTCCTTGTAGCCAACAACGACTTCCAGATCATAGACTTCGAGGGAGACCCCACAATCTCTCTCGAGGAACGAAGGGCGAAACACTCGCCTTTGAGAGACGTTGCGACGATGCTGCGCTCGTTCAACTACGCCGCCAGATCAGCGATAGCAAGCTTGGGCGCCGACCGGCCGGACCGAGTGGAGGACATGGAATCCTGGGCTCGACACTTCGAGCGGCGCGTACGGGAAGCTTTTTGGAGAGGCTACGTCGAGGGCGGGCGCGACTCCATCTCTTTCGCCGAAGATAAAGAACGGGCCAGCACACTCATCGAGTTATTCAGCCTGGAGAGGGCTCTGCACGAGATTCGCCACGAACTCGACAATCGCCCATCCTGGGTCAGCCTCCCGGTAAAGGGGATCACCGATCGCACAGAGAAGTCGGCGATAGAGGATGACACATAACGCTTACCTCCTCGTCGGAATGCCTCCACCACGCGAACCTGCAGTTCTAGCGCACGCACGAGCGCCAGGAAGGCTGCGAGGGCGACGACGTTCGGCACCAGCAGCGCGAGCCCGAGCGAGGTGGGGATCATCCGGCGACTATGGGGTTGACGAGGTAGAGGACGCACAGCGCCACAGCATAGGCAGCCCTCTTACCGAACCCTCTCCTAGGCCCGACCCCGGCGGAAGAGCCGGAGGCCGTTGAGGGTGACGGCGATGGAGGTACCCATGTCGGCCAGGACCGCCATCCAGAGTGCCACCAGCCCGAAGGGCGCCAGAAGCACGAACACGCCCTTTATCAGGATCGAGACGTAGACGTTCTGCTTGATTACCCTTTCGGCGGCGCGCGAGAGCCGGACTGCCTCAGCGAGCTTGGGCAAATCGTCCTGCATGAGCGCCACGTCGCCTGTCTCCAGGGCCACGTCCGTGCCCGCTGCCCCCATGGCGAAGCCGACGGAGGAGGCGGCGAGGGCCGGGGCGTCGTTCACGCCGTCGCCGACCATGCCTGCGTCCCCGTGCTTGGAGACGAGCTCGCGCACGGCTTCGACCTTCTGCTCGGGGAGCAGCCGCGCCCTGTAGCTAACGCCTAACTCCTCGGCGATCCTCCTGGCGGGCGCCTCGGCGTCCCCGGTGAGCATCACGAGCTCCCCCACCCCTGCCTCGCGGAGCGAATCCAGGGTAGCTCGGGCGTCGGGACGCACCGCGTCGGTGATCCCGAAGATCGCAACAGGGGTTTCCCCACTCCCTAGGATGACCGGCGTCTCGCCCGCACGCTCGACCGCCTCCAGCGCCTCCGATGCGCCGTCGAGTGCGATCCCCCTCTCGGCGAACAGTCGTGGACTCCCGATCAGGTATCCCTTCTCGCCCACTTCGCCCTCGGCGCCTCTCCCCGCGACTGACCGGAAGCTCGCAACCGGGGGCAGGTCGGCCCCATTAGCGGCGGTCAGGATCGCGTGAGCCAGTGGGTGCTCCGAGCGGCGCTCGAGCGCCGCCGCAAGCCGCAGCACCTCCACCTCGTCGCGCCCGTCGAGTGCTACGATACGCGAGACCACCGGGCGGCCCTCGGTGAGAGTGCCGGTCTTGTCAAAGGCGAGGGCCTTCAGGCGTCCCGCCGCCTCCAGCGCAGCCCCGCCCTTGACCAGGATGCCGCGCCGCGAGGCCGCTCCGATGCCGGAGACCACGGTGACGGGCGTGGAGATCACCAAGGCGCACGGGCACGCGATGATGAGCAGCGCCAGCGCCCTATAGAACCACGTCCCGAACTCCCCACCCAATAGAGGCGGCACGACCGCGAGCACCAGCGCCGCAGCAACCACGATCGGCGTGTAGAGCCGCGAGAAGCGGTCCACGAACTGCTCCGCCGGGGCCTTCGTCGCCTGGGCCTCCTCAACGAGCCGTGCGATCCGCTGCAGCGTCGAGTCGCTCGCCTCCCTCAGAACGCGCACGAGCACCCCTCCGCCGCCGTTGAGGCTGCCGGAGTAGACCGCATCGCCCGGTCCCTTCTCCACGGGCGTACTCTCTCCCGTCACCGGGGACTCGTCCACAGTGGTCCTTCCCTCGACCACCTCGCCGTCCAGCGCCAGCCTCTCACCCGGCCTGACTACCACCGTCTCCCCGACGGCGACCTCACCAGCGCCAACCAACCTCTCGGAGCCGTCCCTGCGCACCAGTACCTCGTCGGGGGCGAGCCTCGCGAGGGCGCGCACGGCCCCGCGGGTGCGGTCTATAGCGTAGACCTGTAGGG
>JALYGY010000256.1 GCA_030776865.1 Actinomycetota bacterium
CTCGCCGGTGGCTGCCACCTGGATCGAGACACCTTGAGCGCGGTTCGAGAGGCGGGATTAGAGGTCGAACGGGTAGAGCCACACCTGCGAGGACTGGTCCTCAGTATCTTCACCCGCAATCCTTGAAGGCCCTATCGTACCATTGCCGACGGCACACCACCGCCTCCATGACGCTCCAAACCAGCGCTCACGTCTTACCTGGCGTGGATGCCCAGGCCGCGGCTGGGATGGAGGATCTCTTCTCTTGGCGCTGCCTACCGAGACAACATCCTGTATGTTCTCCCGCAGGACCACATGGGTATGGAGCGATCACCACACCAAACGAGCGGCAACGACCAGCACAAGCGACTGGTCGTAGGCTGGTTTTCATTCACCTGTTGTGAAGACAACACGATCCTCTTTACGGAGTTGCTTAACGACCACTTCGATGACTGAAAAAAGGCGATCGAGTTCCGGCATATAAAGGCGCTCAAGACGAACAATTCGCTCTCCGGACTCGATGTGGCCTTCATCGAAGGGGCGATCTCATCCGAGTCGCAGGCCGATCGCCGGCTCCAGTGGCGGCGTGCGGATAGGGCATGTGGAGCACCGGCTCGCCGGAACCGATCGCGTACACCGCTAGGCCGTCGCGTACGTGCGTCGGGCGCACCGTTTCGTTGGGACCGCGCCCTGATTCTCCGACCCTCGTCCCAAGCGTTCAGGTCGCCCTAAGCTGAAGTGACCCCAGCCTGACCCCGGCACGGACCGTCAGGAGTGGCTCGTTACCAGCTGCCCCGGCCTCGGTCCAGAAGGCGCCCTCCCTCTTGGTGAATCCGTCGCCGACGTCCACGCTGCCTAAAGTTGTCTCGGCCACGATCTTCGCCGCCGTGGAGGGGGGGATCTTTATCTCGACCCCGCTCAGGCCGGCTTCGACCGTGGCTTGTGCGCCTCGCGAGAGCGTGCCGCCGAAGTCCAGCTCGTAGCCAGCGGCCCCGCCGGAGAGGCGCATCTCCGAGAAGTTGGCGTTCGCGAGGTTCTCCAGCTCTATGCCCGCAGCCCCGCTCGAGACCTCGAGCAGCTGCATGGACTCGGGGTTGGGAGCCGAGAAGTCGAGCGCGAACCTGCCCGCTCCCTGGCGGACCAGCAGGCCGCTCAGGGGCACCCCGCCGAGATCCATCTCGAAGTCGCTCGCTCCCGTCTCGATGGTCAGCGCGAAGGGTCGTCTCTTGCCAAACTCTAGCTCGTAGCGGGGGACGCCGCCGAAGACGGCCGGGATGCGCTCCCACGAAGGCTCGGACTCGGTAATCCGAACGTTCCCCCCTTCGTCGAGGATTCTGGGAGCCCGCTTGCCAGTGGGGTCGTGACAGGTGCCGGTGATCCAGGCCTCTCCCTCGCCGGACCTGGCCTCGAGACGGCAGGCCCCCAAGGCGAGCCGCAGGTGCAGCTCATCTGATGCGGGGTAGTCAACGTTTATCGGCGTGTCTGGCATGGGGATCTCCTTTCGTGCCTGCTCACTCTCTTGTATCCGAGTCTAGCCCATCACCGACTCCCTGGCCGGCTCCCTCTGGAATCTCGTTTCGGATGGTTTCTCTAGATACCTGGATGAATCGAAGGACGTGAGGCCCCCGAGATGCTTGTTCTGCGCCTGAGGGCGTCAAACAGCAGAACTCGCGCTGTGATGCGTGGCGAGCGTGGGGCTCGAGAGATGAGCGCAAGGCGTCTCCGTAGTGTGTCTTGTGGTTTACCTTCACCCCATTTACCGGTTCGCGCTAGCGTTGAATGCGAGATACCGGTGGCGCTGTGGTGGACGCATTGGCCCCTACCGGCGTGGTCGGCTCTTAGAAGAGTGGGTGTCAAAGATCCTCCGTGTGGGATCGACTCCCCGAGGACCTCGTACAGGCGAAATGCCGAGAGTCAGGTTCTCGGCATTTTGCTCAACAAGCTCGGTTGTGCTTAGCTCGGGTAGGCTCTTCTCGGGCCGCTCGTGAGATGAAGCATCTGCAGGAAGCTTCTGTCATATATCTTGGCTAGCAGATACGCCATCGCCACCGCCAGGATGGGGTTGGCAAGCGTCCATATGCCAAGCGGTGTGATCCCGACTAGGAAGGCGATGCCCCCGATAAGCCCCCACTTCACGTACCTCCCCCTACAGAGCGCATCATCAGCGCGATAGTTATCTCGTGGGCCGCGGCGAGCAAACCGAACAAAGGCGGGGCTATGGCGACGACGTTCTCGAAGAACCACTGGTAGCGCGGGATAATGGCATCATTGGTGCCCAGCGCCACGAAAAGGTTCGGAGAGATCAAGACGAGGACCACGTTGACGCCGATGGCCATTACCACGAAGAAGATTCCCAGGAAGATGCGTCCTGCGTTGGGTCTAACCAGGCACAGGAGGAGCATCAGCAAGCTGAACACCGCGGATGTTATCAGTTGCTGCAGTACGTACTCACCTCCTTTCTAGTAGCTATCCCTAGCGTAACTTCGAGGCAAGCCTCCGTCTTGACGCACATTGATCAACTTCATGGTCGATCTATGCTATATGCCGCGTGCGAGCACTGGAGGCTTACGCTAGCGGGCTGTACGTTCTGAGACGCCGCTTCCCCAAAAAGGTGAGTGAATAAGCCTCAGAGCGGCGTGCTGGACGCTGCTGTTGAGGGGAGGGGTCTGGCCGAGGCCTGGAAGATCTACGACACGCCCATCGCTCGCCGGAACCCCCTGTGCTCGTACAGGGTTGGGTCCTGTACTCGTGAATCGATGGGAGGTAGGAACATGTACGCGTTGAAGCTTGGGGCAGATCGGCGACCTCGTCGCTCCTCTATACTCAACCTTCGAGATCGACTATCGCTACGGTGCAGCGGGCAGCACACACCGCCTTGCCGTCCTCGTCCTCTATCTCCACCTGCCAAACCTGGCTCCTCTTGCCAACGTGCACCGGCGTCCCGACCGCCCTCAGAGCGCCACCGGCGCGCTTGGGCCTGAGGTGGCTGGCGTTTATCTCCGAACCGAACGCACCCTTGCCCGGCGGGCAGTTCAGGAAGGCCCCTATGCTGGCAACCGACTCGGCCAGGACGACGCTCACTCCCCCGTGCAGGTAGCCGAAGGGCTGCAGGTGCCTTTCGTCTATCGGCATCGTCGCCATTACCAGGCTGGGACCTAACTCCACGAACTCGACGCCCA
>JALYGY010000257.1 GCA_030776865.1 Actinomycetota bacterium
TCGCCTGGTCGCTGTGCGCCGCAAGCCTGGTGCTCATAGCTTTGGGGCTGCTGCTGATCTTTCTCGGGTGGTCCGCGCCGCTACCAGAGGGATGGGCCTTCTCGTGGCAGGGACAGGCCATCTTGTCTACAGGGTTCATCGGCGTACCGGTACTCGGCGGACTCGTCGCCTCTCGCCGTCCAGACAATCCTTACGGATGGCTGTGGCTCGCACTCGGCATAAGTGGCCCGCTCTTGACGTTCGCACCGGTCTACGCCGCCTACGCTCGGGTGGTGGAGCCGGGATCTCTGCCGGCCCCCCAGATGGTGGGCACGCTCGTGGCAGGCGGGGGGTAGATTGTGTCTACCGCCTTGTTTCCTTTTCTCTTGTTGCTCTTTCCAACGGGGAGGGTGCCGTCGCGCCGCTGGCGGCTCGTGGCGTGGGCCGTCGTAGTGGCCGGGGCAGCGGCTCTATTCACCCTTCCGTTTGCGAACCTTGAGGATAGCTTCGTACCAGGAAGGAACCCGATAGGCATCGGGGGCACCGCCGGACAAGTAATCACCATTCTCGCGTTCACCGCGGTGCTAGTAATCCTCGCCGCCATCGTCCTCTCGGCGCTCTCGCTGGTTTTCCGGTATCGTCGCGCCGGTGGGGTGGAGCGGCAGCAGATCAAGTGGTTCGCCTACGCCGCCGCCTTGTTCGTCGGGCAGTGGATCAGTCAGTTTTCTACGAGTTGCCTGGAGCGTGGGATGCCCTGGCCGAGATGGTGCCCCTTGTCGGCCTCTACGTGGCCGTTGGCATCGCGATCCTGAGGTACCGTCTATACGACATCGACATCCTCATAAACCGCACCCTCGTCTACGGCTCGCTCACGGCTGCATTGATCGCACTCTACGTCGGCGGCGTGGCAACGACCCAGACGATCTTCCGCGCGCTCACCGGCCAGGAGGAGCAGCCTCAATTCGCTATCGTCGTCTCCACCCTTGTGATCGCAGCGCTGTTCAACCCTCTGAGACGGCGCGTCCAGGCCTTTATAGACCATCGCTTCTACCGCAGGAAGTACGACGCTAGAAAGACGTTAGAAGCCTTCTCCGCCAGGTTGCGCGACGAGACGGACCTGGACGTGTTGAACGACGAACTGGTGGGGGTGGTGAGGGAGACGATGCAGCCCTCTCACGTCTCTTTGTGGCTGCGCCCTGATGAGATCTCGAAGCAGGGTGAGAAGAAGACCTCTGCTGTAGAGTCAGATGGCTGAGATGTGTACGTCTTCGCCACGCTATTCACCAAGGTGCGTTGAAGAGGTGATCCCCGAAGTATGCTCATCCCGAGAATGGTCTATCGTGAAGGGTTCAGGAGACGGTTCTCCTGGAGAGTGATGTTGTGACAGCGGGGGCAAGGGAACAGGGTCAAGGGATAGGTGGGATGAGCTGCCGCGCCGCTGCCTGGCTCGCGTGGTCGCTGTGCGCGGTGTCCCTCGTGCTGCTCGGGCTCTCGGTGTTGCTCGCCTTCCTCGGCCGGCCCGCGCCGCTGCTGGAAGAATCTGCGCCGTGGTATGGGCAGGCCATCTTTGCCGCCGGGAGCGCCGGGGCACCCGTCCTCGGCGCCCTCATAGCGTCGCGGCACCCGGAGAACCCCTACGGGTGGCTGTGGCTCGGTTTCGGTCTTGCCCTGGCTCTCCTGTCGTTCGGGGGGAACTACGCCGAGTATGCTGTCCTCTCGGGGAACCTCCCGGCCCCCGTAACGGTGGCCGCGGTGGGAAGCGCGGGGTGGATGCTGTGGGTCGCCCTCACGCCGTTCCTCCTGCTGCTCTTCCCGGATGGCCGGCTGCCGTCGTCGCGCTGGCGGTCTGTGGCATGGACCGTCGTGGCGGCGGGCGCGGTGTGCATGGTCCTCGGCCCCTTCATGCCCGGCCAGAGAGGGATAGCGTCGGTCGAGAATCCGTTCGGGGTCGGAGGACGGGTGGGCGAGGCGATCTTCGCCATCATCGCCGCCGGGGTGTTCGTGATCTTCGGCTGCACACTCCTCTCGGCGCTCTCGCTGGTTTTCCGTTACCGCCGGGCCGGAGGGGTGGAGCGCCAGCAGATCAAGTGGTTCGCCTACGCCGCCGTTGTGTTTGGCGGAAGCCTCGTCTTCTCCGGATTTCTCGGTAGAGACCTGCCCGGAGTGTGGGACGCTCTGTTCGAAGCCGCGACCCTCTCGGGCCTCTACGTGGCCGTCGGCGTCGCCATCTTCCGCTACCGGCTCTACGACATAGATCTCATCATCAACCGCACCCTCGTCTACGGCACCCTGAGCGCGTGCGTCGTTGCCCTTTACGTTGTGGTCGTCGGATACCTGGGCGCGGTGTTCCGGACGGAGGGTACCCTCCTGATCTCGCTCGTGGCCGCCGGCCTCGTGGCGGTGCTCTTCCAACCCTTGCGTGAGCGCCTCCAACGCGTCGTGAACAAGCTCATGTACGGGGATCGCGACGAACCTTACGCAGTGCTCTCTCGCCTCGGAGAGCGCCTGGAAGGGGCGATGGCCTCCGATGCCGTCCTGCCGACCATCGTGCGGACGGTGCGTGAGGCGCTCAAGCTGCCCTACGCAGCCATCGCACTCAGCGAAGGGGACGAGTTCGTGATAGCCGCTGAGTCCGGCTCGCCTGCGGATGCTCCGTTACGGCTGCCGCTCGTCTACGGGAGGGAAACCGTCGGCGAACTACTTCTGGCTTCGCGCTCGCCCGGCGAGGAGTTCGCTCCCGCCGACCTACATCTCCTGGAAGATCTGGCCCGCCAGGCCGGCGTCGCCGTACACGCCGTACGCCTGACGAACGCCCTCAAGCGCTCGCGGGAGCGCCTCGTTACAGCGCAGGAAGAGGAGCGCCGGCGCCTGCGCCGGGATCTGCACGACGGCCTCGGCCCGATGCTCGGCAGCCTCCCGCTCAAGCTCGACGTGGCCGACGATCTGGTAGGGCGGGACCCCTCCGCCGCCCGCGAGCTGCTACGCGGGCTCAAGGCGCAGGTCCAAAGTGCCGTCACGGACATCCGCCGCCTCGTCTACGCCCTGCGCCCACCCGCTTTAGACGACCTCGGCCTCCTCGGCGCCATCCGCGAAACCGCCGCGCAACACGGCGCGAACGGCTTGCGCGTCTCGGTCCAGGCGCCGGAGGCGTTGCCGCCCTTGCCGGCCGCGGTCGAGGTGGCCGTCTACCGCATCGTCCAGGAAGCCCTGGCCAACGTGGTGCGCCACGCCGCGGCGAGCGAGTGCTCGATCCGCCTCGCGCTCGGCGAGGCGGTCGGGGGGCTGCGATTGGAGGTCGTGGACGACGGGCGTGGTCTCCGTCCCGCACGCGGCCGGGGCGTGGGCATAGCCTCGATGCGCGAGCGGGCCGAGGAGTTGGGCGGAGAGTGCGTCGTGGAGTCTCCGGTGAGAGGTGGAACTCGGGTGCTGGTCCGTTTGCCGTTGCCGGAGGAGTGAGTCGGTGGAGGTCCTGCGCGTCCTGATCGCCGACGACCACCCGTTCTTCCGCGACGGGTTGCGGGTGCTCCTGCAAGCGACGCCCGACACCGAGCTCGTCGGCGAGGCGCAAAGCGGCGAGGAGGCGATCGCCCTAGATGTGTGTTGCGTGGATTCGGAACGAGAATAGAAAGGGGGCCATCAATAGTCTCCCCACCACAAGGAGCAACAGATGGCCCAACCCAACCATACCCCACGCCTCACCCTCACGGAAGAGGCCCTCATCATCCTCTTCTGCCTCATCGACG
Source organism: Actinomycetota bacterium (assembly GCA_030776865.1). Classification (GTDB taxonomy): domain Bacteria; phylum Actinomycetota; class Rubrobacteria; order Rubrobacterales; family Rubrobacteraceae; genus JALYGY01. Next base: position 3,723 of record JALYGY010000257.1, read on the forward strand.
ACGCT